>NZ_RZSU01000178.1:0-8233 GCF_003997585.1 Mesorhizobium sp. M5C.F.Cr.IN.023.01.1.1
GGGCGGATGCCGGTGACCAAGGACCTGCCCTATTCCTGGTACGACACACCCAACATCCATTTCTGCACCATCCGCGACTTCGTCAATCTCTGCGAGGAGCTCGGCGCAACGGTGGAAAGGGCAACCGCGCTCGACGCCAATGGCCAGAAAATCGGCCTCTCGATGCCATGGTGGTTCTGGAATTTCTTTGGCCAGCAAGCGGTGTTCCTGCTGAGGCGATAACGGCCGTCGCTTCTTCGGCCAATATGGCGCTCGGCCTGCCCGACCAGCTAGCGATTAAGTTCCGGAAAATACGGATCGGAGAAAAACCGCCGGTCGCGCTCGCCTTGCAAACAGTCGACCGGTGCTGCCGCATCGACCCGGATCGGCCCGCGATCGGCCCAGGGACCGGCAACACCGCTGACCTCTAGGATCAGCTTGCGGCGTATGGCGGTCACGAATTCGGAAGCGGCATAGACCGGCAGCACGAAAGCGCCAGGCCCGCCCGTAACGCACTCGGCATAGTATTGGTCGAGATGGCTGAAGCTGGGCGACGGGCTGATCAGGATCGGCAGGCCGTTGATGACGATGCCCTTTGCCACCGCGGCGTCGCGTGTCGTGGTGACGGGCATCCCGGTATTGTTGGGGCCATCGCCTGAAATGTCGATGACGCTGCGCGTCGCCTCGAAAGCGGCTCCATCCAAAAGCTTGGCGCCGAAGCCGAGCGCACCGGAAATGGAGGTGCCGCGAAAGCTCCTGAACGGGCGCGCCTCGATCTTGGCGGCGAATGCGTCGGCGCTCTCAGCGTTATCGATGACCTGCCAGGCAATGACCGCATCGTCGCGGACGGTGCCTGCCCATTCGAAATAGGCCAGCGCGATGCGGCCGGTCACACCCGAACGCACGGCATTGATGAAGTCGGGGTGGCGTAGCGCCTCGACATAACCGGCGCGCTGCAGGGCGAATTCCCTTTCGTCCATCGAGTGCGAAATGTCGACCGCCAGCACCAGTTCGACGTCCACTGCAATGGTATCGGCCGGCGCGGCCGGTGGTGCTGCCTGAGCGCAGGCAAGGCAGGCAAGCAGGCTGATGCATGTCGCCCAAAGGTGCGAAGCGGTTTTGGGGTAACGATATGCATAGAAACAAAGGCTTAAAGCGTGTCGCATGAATCTCTTCAACGGGACGCGTTTTAAGCGCGTCAAGCATGGGTCCAAACGACGAGGATCGGCGCGACGACAGTGATCCAGCCATAGGTATCGGTCACCCAGGAAAGATTGATCTGGGCGCTGTAGATGCGCCGCATCGCGCCCAGCACCGTGCCGAGGTCGAGCTCGAGCCGTCGTCTCGCGTCGGCTTCGCCGTGCGCAAGCGCGATGGCATCGACATTCTCGTTGACGCGGACCACCGAGGAGCGCAGCTCCGCTTCACGCGTGTAGCGGTCGCTGTTGAAACGGATGAGCGGCCGACCGACCAGCCAGCTCAGCCAGGAGGCGGTACCGGCATAGAGGATCGCGGCCCACACCATGTAGCCCGGAATGGCCAGCGAATAGCCGCCGATGTGGAAGACGAAGCCAGAAGACAGCGACCATAAGACGCCGACGAACGAAACAAGCAGAATCAACGACTGCAATAGCCCTATGCCGAGGCCTGTGGAAAGATCGGAGAGATGTCCGGCATCCTGCTGCAGGCGCTGGTCGGGGTTGACGCCGATGGCGCCGGCGTTGGCGAGCCGGAAGGCGCGCGCCGGCCGCATCCATTCACCGATCAGATCGAGGGTCAACGCCTCACGCAGCTTCAGCCGGATCCTCTGGTCGAGCCAGGTCTGGCCGACATTGAGCACCACAAGTCCGCCGGCGATGGCGGCAAAGACCAGAAGCTGGTGCAGGAAGCCCTGCATGTCGCGCCGAGCCAGCGCGTCGTAGAAGGGCTCGTTCCAGCGATTGAGCAGAACCTGCCCGATCGAGGTTGCCACAATGACGGCGACTATGCCGACGCAGGCCCAGAGCAGGTGTTTGCGGATCGGCGAGGTCCCCAGCGCCAGCTTGATCGTCGCCAATTGGTCGCGCAAGCTGCTGGCCTCGATCGACGCGGCAACCGGCTTGGCGCTGGCCTCTGCATCCGGATGATCAGCCATTGGTGAAGTCCTTGAAATTGGCAAGCGGTGCTGAAACCGGTGAACATGTCGACACATTCGGGTAGCAAACCCGCCCTCGACAGATAGGTGAGGAAAAGCCCGATCCCGATCACGAAAACGTCATCGACGGCTCGGCAATGTCGCGTTCCCGGTCGGCGATATCCGGCCGAGCCTTGTGGCGCCATGCGGCGAGAAAACCGGCACGAAGACGCGGCGAGAGGCGCGCTGGACGACCGGCACGCCCTGATAGAGCCGCTTCTGCGCCTCGACTACGATGACGCCGGAAAAGATCGGCCAGAACCTGCGGCCGGCGCGCTCCAGCACATTGTGGAACTGCATCATGAAGCGTCGCCGCGATGGCGGGAAGAACAGGGCGTCGGACCAGGCGGCGGGCGTGAAATTCGCTTCGCGCAGCAATTCGGTGAGCTGGCCGCGCGAAAAGGGCCGGCCGCTGCCGAACGGCGTATGCTCGAAACGGGCCCAGACACCGCGCCGGTTGGGCACGACGATGACGACGCGGCCGGCGGGCGACAGCACCCGCCAGATTTCGTTCAACGTCTCGCGCGGGTTCTCGGCATGTTCGAGTGAATGGACAAGCAGCATGCGGTCGATGGAGGCATCGACCAGCGGCAATTCCTCATCGAAGACCAGCGCGGTTGCGGTCGGCCCCGTGGCCGGCCAGACCACCGCGCCTTGCGTCGCCGGCATGAAGGCAAAGACACGCTCTGCGTCGGTGCCGAACCGCTCCAGCCACGGCAAGGTGTAACCCAGGCCGACCAGCCGCTCATTGGGCACGACAGCCCAAATCGAGGACAACGCCATAGTGATCGAGCGTTCGGCCAAGCGCCCGAGCGTGGTCGAATAGAAGGAGCGAATGTCGACGATATCGGAATGCATGCGCGGCACGCTATCTTCGATGCTGTCCAAGTTCAACAAAGGCGGATGACATCCGCGGGCAAGCGCCCTATGTCTGCGGCGACTACTGCATCGGCCCGAAATCGAAAGCAGGATGCAGCAGATAAAAAGTGTTAGAGCGTTCTTTGTGCGTCCAACTGGACGTACGGCGCTCTAGAGCAATTCCAGGAAAAGTGTGAAACGGTTTTCCGTCCGGAATTGCGCAAAAACAAAGACATAAAGCGGTTCGGCGTTTCCGTGAAACGACGAACCGCTCTAGTGGAGAGATGCTATGCCGGTTGAAATCGAACAGTTCATGTGCCGCAGCGACAATTTCGGCGTGCTGGTGCATGACCCCAAAAGCGGCCAGACCGCGATCATCGACGCGCCCGAGGAGGCGCCGATCCTGGCTGCGATCGAGCGTACCGGCTGGACGCCGACGATGATCCTGACCACCCATCACCATGTCGACCATGTCGAGGCCAATCTGGCGCTGAAGGAGCGCTTCAAGCTGCGCATCGTCGGACCGGAAGCGGAAAAGGCCAAGATCCCCGGCATCGACGAAACCGTCGAGCAAGCTTCGGTCATCCACCTCGGCGAGGAGAGGATCGACGTGATCGCCACGCCAGGCCACACGGCAGGCCATGTCTCCTATCACCTGCCGGGATCGAAAGTGGCGTTCACCGCCGACACGCTGTTCGCGCTCGGCTGCGGCCGGCTGTTCGAATGCAAGCCGCCGGTGATGTACGATTCGCTGAAAAAGCTCGCGGCACTTCCGGCCGAGACGGTCGTTTATTGCGGCCATGAATACACGCTTTCCAACGCCCGCTTCGCGCTGACCGTCGACCCGACCAATTCGGCGTTAAAGGAGCGCGCTGCGAAAATCGAGGCGCTGCGCGCCGACGGCAAGCCGACGCTGCCGACCACGATCGGCGAGGAACTGTCGACCAATCCGTTCCTGCGCTGGCACGATCCGGCAATCCGCAAGCATCTCGGCATGGAGAACGCCTCCGACGCCGAAGTGTTCGCCGAAATTCGCAAGCGCAAGGACAATTTCTGAGCACCATTGATGGTCTGGAAACCGTGACGTTCTGGAGCCAATGACCAGTTCCGCCGAAATCATCGCAACGCTCGGCCTGAAACCGCATCCGGAAGGCGGCTGGTATGCCGAAACCTTCCGCGATGGCGCGGAAGGCGCGCGCGGCCATTCGACCGCGATCTATTTCCTTTTGGAGCAGGAGCAAGTGTCGGCCTGGCACCGCGTCAAGGACGCGGCCGAGGTCTGGCACTTCTATGCCGGCGCCCCGCTGGCGCTGTCGATACATGGGGAGAACGGGCCGGTGATCGAGAAGGTGCTCGGCACGGCATTGGGGGCGGGCGAGCGGCCGCAGATCGTCGTGCCGGCAGGTTGGTGGCAGTCGGCACGCAGCCTGGGCGAGTGGACGCTGGTCGGCTGCACCGTGGCTCCGGGCTTCGATTTCGCCGCCTTCGAGCTGGCCGAACCGGGCTGGCAGCCGGGAACGACGTAGGTATGTTGAGATTCCAGTCAGGCCGGCATCACCCCGAAGTCGACATACCTAACCCAACAGGAAACCCATCGTGATCCCCAGCTGGGCGGCGTAATACAGCATCCAGACCGCATGGCGCATCAAGGCGCGGTGTGGCGAAATGGCGGTCAGCAGGAACTTTTCCGAGGCGAGCAGCCCGTCGGACGCCATGAACAGCACGGCGCCGCCGACGACCCAGATATTACTCAGCGTCAGGGCTGAAATCGCCATGGCGAGGATTGCCGCGATATAGACGCTGACCGGAAGGCGCAAGGCGGGGCCGACACGGCGCCAGTGCGCAAAAAGCATGGCGAGCGCGAACACGGCCATCGCCAGGGCAATCGCCGGGCGCCACGGCTCGGCCGAGAGCAGCCCGATCCCACCGCCGGAACGCAGGAACAGCGCGATGTAAAGCCCATGCGCGACGAGAAAACTGGCCAGCCCGCCGAGAAAAACCTTTTCACCGTCGCGCGACAAGAACGCGTCGCCGACGGCGCTGAGCGCCAGTGCCGCTACGAGCAGCCACGGACCGTCCTGCAGCGAGGCCAGCACGGCAAGCATTGCCACGGCCAGCGTCTTGACCGCAGAACGCGCAAGCGTCGGCGGCATGTCGATGATGAAGGCGTAGATCACCGCCGCCACCAGCGAAAACAGCAGCGTCGCATTGGCGTTGGCTTCGATACCGCCGGGAAACGGCATCACGCCTCGGCCCCGCTCGTTGCCTGCTTGCGCAAGAACAGCGATTTCGCCGCCAGCGCTGCCCCGCCGGTGATCAGCACGCAGGCGGCGAGAATGCGCAGGGACGGCTCGGCGAAACCGGCTGATATCAGCACCAGCGTCGACAGCAGCGGCGCGGCATAGCTCGCCGAGCCCAGCACCTGGATGTTGCCGCGCTTGACGCCTATGTCCCAGGCGTAGAAGGCCGCGCCCACCGGCATCAGGCCGAGGCCGAGCACGGCCAGCCACTGGCCGGCGCCGACAGGCAGCACCGTCTCTTCCAGCATCAGATGGCAGACAAGGGAAAGTGCTGCCGTGGCCGCACAAAACCAGGTGACGATGCTGGTCGGCACCGACGGGAAACGCCGCGACAGCAGCGAATAGGCCGACCACAGCACGGCGCAGACGCCAGCCATCGCATAGCCGAATGCATAGCGCGCGTCGAAGGCAAGCCCGCCGCCCTTGGTGACGATCAGGAAAGTGCCGGCAAGCCCTAGCAGTGCGCCGACGACATGGTTCCAGGCCAGCCGCTCGCCCGGCATCAGCGCCGATCCGAGCACGATCAGCAGCGGCCACAGGTAGGCGATGAGGCTCGCCTCCACCGCCGGCGCGTTGCGCAGCGCAGTGAAGTAGAAGAAGTGATAGCCGAATAGGCCGGCAATACCGATCACCCACACTTGCGGCGGTATTTTCTGCCGGCTGTCGGTGGCCGGGATGATAAGCCGCGCGACGAGCCCGACGCCGGTGCCGATCGTGAAGGTGATCGCCGAAAGCAGGAACGGCGGCACAGCGCCGGAGGCGTCCGTAAGCAGCGCCAGCAGCGCCCACATGGCGACCGCCGAGAAGCCGATCAGTGTTGCGCGCGCCATGTCCGTCTCCGGCGGCGCGCAATCGCGCCTATTCTGTTGCTTCGAACCGCTCCGCGCTGACGGTGAGAGTGCCGATTTTCGTGCTGACCGTGGCGTGGATCGGCGCATATACGCCAGTTTGGCCGACCGGCGCAAATGTCACCATGATGCGGCTGCGATCCTTCAGGTACTTCAAAGCTTTGCGGTTCTTGCGGTACCCCGCCACCGGCTCAAAGCCCAGCCTGCAGGTGACGGTCTCGCCCTTGTAGCCGCGCACCGAGGTCGAGCCTTTCGAATCGTAGGTCAGCGTCAGATTGGCGCGCATCTCGCCGTCATAGAGTTTCACCGTGCGCCCGCAGACCTTGTCGAGATTGTCGGCATGGATGACAGTGGCGGCCATGGGATCGAGCACCGACGCGAGATGGCTGGCGCCCAGCGGTATCCAATTTTTGGGATTGCGCTTCTTCGGCGCAGGCACGACCTTCGTCGCGATAACAGTGCCATTGGCGAACTGGATATCGATCATCGACGCCTTCTCGCCCGACTTGTAGTCGGCGCGGAACGCTTGTGGCTGCAATTGCTTGCCCGAAATCTTGCCTTTTGACGAGATCGTGCCGCGTGTGTCGTCGAAGATTGTGGCGAGGCCGGCGCTGGAGACGCTACCGTCGATCGAATAGGTATCGCCTTCGTAACTGCTGGAAAAGGTTGCTTTCGCCACCGAGAGGCCGAGGATCGATACCGTATACTCGCCCTTGAAGGATTGTTGCGTGGCGGCAGACGCTGCCGTCGGCAGCGCAACGGCTAGCGAGGCAAGGAGAGCAAGAGACGAACGAAGCATGGCGGGGATCGATCCTCGATTTTTCAGCGGAAGCGGACAACTCCGGCCTGGCATCTCGTTGTGCGACCGCTTATAGGCTGAATTCCGGCCTTTATGTGAAAGGCGTCGTCACACCCGTGCGCAAGCCGGAGCTTGACGCATCGGCGAAATGCAACTATGGAACGCCAACTTTTTCCATAAGGCCGCCTGACCGAAACCGCGCGCCAACCGGCGCGGGTCGAATGTTTGGCCAGACCGAGAACTGAAGGTTTAGAACCATGTCCCGCACCTGCGAACTCACTGCCAAGGCAGTCATGTCCGGCAACAATGTGAGCCACGCCAACAACAAGACCAAGCGTCGCTTCCTGCCCAATCTCGTCGATGTGACGCTGATTTCGGAAGCGCTGAACCAGAATGTGCGCTTGCGCATTTCGGCCAACGCGCTGCGTTCGGTCGAGCATCGCGGCGGCCTCGATGCGTTCCTGGCCAAGGCCGACGCCAAGGAGCTGTCGCAGCGCGCGCGCCTGCTGAAGAAGCAGATCGCCAAGAAGCTTGCCGAACAGCCGGCCGCTTAATTTTCTCAGGCAGCCGCCTTCCAAGGAGTGTCGTCCGAACCCGGCATGACACCCCGCTGGTTCCATTACCCAGGATAAAAAAATGAGTTTTTTCTCCCGATACCTGCCCTTTGTTGCGGCCATGGCGCTTGTCGTGGTGGCGTCGAACATCCTTGTGCAGTTCCCGCTGCAAGGTGCGATCGGCGGCTTGTCGCTGGCCGACATTCTGACCTGGGGCGCCTTCACCTATCCCTTCTCCTTCCTGGTCACCGACCTTGCCAACCGCCGCTACGGCCCGGCCGTGGCGCGCCGGATCGTGTTTGTCGGCTTCACGGCGGCGGTGATCTGCTCAGTCGTCATCCCGCCCTTGCTGTTCCGCTACGGTCTGATCGAGTTCGAAACGGCCGCCGACCGGCTGGTGCGCATTGCGGCGGCTTCCGGCACCGCGTTCCTGATAGCGCAACTGCTCGACGTGACCGTGTTCAACCGGCTGCGCCGCCAGAGCTGGTGGCGTGCGCCGATCGTCGGAACGCTGGTCGGCTCGGTTTTCGACACCGCCGTGTTCTTCACCGTCGCCTTTTCGGCGGCCTTCGCCTTCGCTGGCCCGAACGATGGCTTCGCGCTTGAACCCGCGCCGCTGATGGGCGTCCTGCCGGTCGAGACCATGCGCTGGGTGTCATGGGCGCTCGGCGACCTCGGCGTGAAGCTGATCATCGCCGTGGTGGCGCTGATCCCCTACCGGC
>NZ_RZSU01000179.1:0-8117 GCF_003997585.1 Mesorhizobium sp. M5C.F.Cr.IN.023.01.1.1
CCGCCATGATGGTCGGCAGCGCCGCCGGCAGCTCTACTTTCCACAGGAGCTGGCGTTTTGTCGCGCCGAAGGCCTCGCCGGCCTCGATCATCGGTTTCGGCACCGAGGTGATGCCGAGATAGGTCAGGCGGATCGGCGCGGGAGCGGCGAAGATGACGGTGACGATGAGGCCGGGAGCGATGCCGAGGCCGAAGAGAATGAGCACCGGGATGAGGTAGACGAAGGTCGGCATCGTCTGCATCAGGTCGAGGATTGGCTGGAGATAGCGGTAGCCACGCTCGTTATGCGCCGCCCAGATGCCGATCGGCACGCCGATGGCCATGGAGGCCGCAGCGGCGGCCACGACCAACACCAGCGTCTCGACGGTTTCCTGCCAGAGATCCTGGTTGACGATGAAGAGGAGGCCGATCGCGACGGCAAGCGCCAGCTTCCATGATTTCTGCAGGTACCAGGCAAGCCCGGCTATGGCGGCAACCAGGAGAACCGGCGGGACGAGCAGCAAAAGATCGACCAACCCGTCGAGAACGACGGTGAGCCCGTCGGCGATACTGTCGAAAAACCATTCGAAATTGGTGGTCAGAAAGTCGAAGAACGTCTTGCCCCACCGCCCGATCGGGATCTTGAAGCTCGAAATCAGTTGCGAAACCGGATCCATGGCAAATGTCCCCTCATTCTACTTCGCCCCCTTGGCGAGTGGGTCGAACCGCGCAGCGGAGTGGGGTGGTCACGGTTATGCTCCGTTCTGCACCACCCCCACCGCGGCGCGTGCCGCGCCGACCCTCCCGCAAGGGGGAGGGTGTAAATCTGCTACGAACCCAGCGCAGTTTTCACGGCGGCCGCGGCGTCGCCGCCGTCGAAGGTCGTCACACCGGCGAGCCATGGGGTAATCGCGTCCGGATTGGCCTTGAGCCATTCGGTAGCCGCGGCCTTCGGGTCGGCGCCATCATTGAGGATCGCACCCATGATCTCATTTTCCATCTTGAGCGAGAACACCAAGTTCTTGAGCAGCGCGCCGACGTTCGGGCATTCGGTGGTGTAGCCGGCCCGGACATTGGTGGCGACGGTCGCGCCGCCGAAATTCGGGCCGAACACCTCGTCGCCACCCGACAGATAGGCCATCTTGATGTTGGCGTTCATCGGATGCGGCTCCCAGCCGAGGAAGACCACGTCTTCGCCCGATGCGGCAGCCTTCTGCACCGCCGACAGCATGCCGGCCTCCGAGCTTTCGACGAGCTCGAAATCCTTCAGGCCGAACTTGTCGGCGGCGATCATGTCGAGGATCAGGCGGTTGCCGTCATTGCCGGCTTCGATGCCGTAAATCTTGTTGTCGAGCTTGTCCTTGAACTTGGCGATATCAGCGAAATCCTTGAGACCGGCGTCATAGGTGTGCTGCGGCACGGCAAGCGTATACTTTGCGCCTTCGAGGTTGGTCACGACCGTCTCGACCGACTTGTCTTCGAGATAGGGCTTTATGTCGGCTTCCATGGTCGGCATCCAATTGCCGAGAAAGACGTCGACGTCCTTGTTCTTCAGCGAGGTATAGGTGACCGGAACCGACAGCACCTGCACGTCGGGCTCGTAGCCGAGCGCTTCGAGGATGACGCTGGCGGTAGCGGTGGTGGCGGCAATGTCGGTCCAGCCGACATCGGCAAAACGCACCGGCTTGCAGCTTTCCGGCTCGGCGGCGAGTGCGCCGCCCGCGGAAAGAAATGCCGCCAGACCGAAGCCGGCGGCGAATAGTTTCATACGCGACATTATGTATTCTCCCATTGTGATCTATCGGCGAAGCGAAGTTGCGGTTTTGTCTCCGCCTTGTTTCGTCAGCCAAACACCATTCTGGTGCGGTTTCAAGCGATAAGACAATCGCGACCAACGGCGCGGGCTGGCCGATCAGCGACACGTTCGCCGCTTTTCCGGTGGAATGTAGGGACGCCCCCTCCCCGCGCCGGGACAACTCGGCTTAAAACGGCGGCATGGCCAAGCTGTACTTCCACTACGCGACGATGAATGCCGGCAAAACGACGATGCTGCTGCAGGCCTCGTACAATTACCGCGAGCGCGGCATGACGACGATGCTGTTCGTCGCCGGCCACTACCGCAAGGGCGATACCGGGCTGATCTCGTCGCGGATCGGCCTGGAGACGGAGGCCGAGATGTTCCGTGACGGCGACGATCTGTTTGCCCGGGTCGCCGAGCATCACGACCACACGACTGTGCATTGCGTCTTCGTCGACGAGGCGCAGTTCCTCGAGGAGGAGCAGGTGTGGCAGCTTGCCCGCATCGCCGACCGGCTGAACATCCCGGTCATGTGCTACGGCCTGCGCACGGATTTCCAGGGCAAGCTGTTTTCCGGCTCGCGCGCGCTTCTGGCGATATCCGACGATCTGCGCGAGGTGCGCACCATCTGCCGCTGCGGCCGCAAGGCGACGATGGTCGTGCGCCTCGGCGCGGACGGCAAGGTGGCGAGACAGGGCGAACAGGTGGCGATCGGCAAGGATGTCTATGTCTCGCTCTGCCGCCGCCATTGGGAAGAAGAAATGGGCCGCGCCGCGCCCGACGATTTCATCGGCTTCACCAAAGCCTGACCAGCGCATGCCGGACGGCGACGCCGCGCTCGGCAAGAAGTCTTCAACAGATGCAGAGACGGCAACCGACCGGGGAAGGAACGGGTGGGGTCTCAGTTTGAGATATGGGGAAACGGCTATATGCTTAGCGGAAAGCACGGGGTCCGGCATGACGTTCAGACGCGGCCGTTACAAAAAGTGGCAAGCATACGGCCGCCCCACGCAAGAGGAAGTACGCCGATCCATTCTCCTCTCGGTGCTCGAACTGGACCGGCCGGTTGCCGAGCTTCAGTCGGTCCTGGCACCGCTTGGCTGGGATTACCCGGAGCCGCTGGTCACGCTCACCTACGCTCACATCCGGAGCGTCCTCTTGCGTTTCCTAGCTGGGAAGCTGGACGCAAAGGACGTGGAGGCTTGGGCCGATTTGGTCGAATTGCGCGATGACATTGAGTTCGCCGATGAGCGGACCTTAGAGGTCATCCACATGCTCTCCACGCCGGAAATCCACTTTGCCATCGATGGGCGACTTGCGGAGTGGCTTCTCTCGCCAAATTCAAGCTGAGAACCGCAATCCGCTGCTTTGTGATGACAGTTATGCTATTGATTTGCGGATGGTGCTGATTGCGCCAATGACCCGCCGCTGAGGCGGGCTTTTTTTGTTTCAGCTTTCGCCGCCTTCCTTATCAGGCCTAATCTTCCGCCTTCCCTTCCCCCTATGCCGCACATATATTCGCGGCGGTTCGCGACACGAACAGATGCCGAAGCGGGAGGCCCCTATGGCGACATTGCAGAATTTCGATGCCGAAATTGCCAAGACCAAGCAGGTCGTGCAGGACATGCGCACCAAAATCGAGCAATCCGGCACGGTGCTCGACACGCTCGCCAAGACCGACAAGAAGATCGGCGACGCCAATTTCGACCTCGAGAACGCCCGCATCGAGGATGTGCTGAAGCAGCAGAAGGTGATGGAAGGCAACATCGCCGACCTGATCATCGGGCTGGAGGACGCCACCAACGTCTTCGGCGCCGAATTCGAGAGCATGAAGAACTACACCGGCTGGGAAAGCTTCGTCGGTATCTTTTCCGACCAGAGCAAGCAGCGCATGCGCACCGACCGCGTCCGCAACATGTCGCTGGCCGGCAATCTGCAGGAGCTGCTGGCGAAATCCGACACCATTGTCGGCATCCTCAAGGCGCAGAAGCAGATCCTTGACCAGCGTTACAAGACCTCCGAGGCCAGCCTGTCGCAGGTGATCGAGCGCCGCAAGGCGACCATGTCCAATCTGGAGACCGTGCAGAAGCGCATTGAGGAGCTCAATCCGATGCTGCTCGACATCGAGAACAAGATCGCCGCCTCGACCAGCCAGAAGGAGCGCACGCAGCTTGAGGGCGAGCGTTCGAAACTGGCCACGGAATACAACGAGAAGCAGGCCAAGGAGCAGGAGCTGCTGGCCGAAAGCCAGACGCTGGAACGCTACACCTCGATGTTCCAGACTTTTGTCGATTCGCTCAACAACCAGATCGCGGCGCAGTCGACGCTGATCAACAAGCTGACCATCGATACCGAGCAGCGCATCGTCCTCTACAAGGCGCTGGAAGATTCGCTGAAGACCGCCGCCCAGCAGGACGTCGCCCACAAGATCAACACCCTGGGCAGCCAGGTCGACAACACCGCCGAGGAGACCATGGCCGGCATCGGCGCTGCCTCGCAGAAGCACATCGGCGATCTCCTCGAAATGCACGAGAAGAACATGGTGGCGACCGCCGACATCCAGCGCCGCAAGAAGCTGGCCGACGATGCCTTCGCCCGCCGCTTCGACGAGGTGCTGAAAAAGCACAATGCGGCAAACTACGTGCAGTCGTAATTGCTGCACTCGTATACCTCCTAAGGGCTGGCTGCATGACCCCCGAAAACGAAGCGGCAACGCGTTATTTCTCGGCGATCACGGCGGCACTCAGCGGCCTCGAAGTGTTCATGCGCGACGATCGCTCGCCGCTTTACCGGCACGGCATCGTCGCCAAGATCGTCGCCGAATATATTGCGCGGCTCGACAACTCCTTTTCCTGCTGGCGCAACCGGCTGGGCTTCATGGAGACGTTCCGAATTTCGCGCGCCGAAAGCGGCTTTCCGGTCTTCCAGAACGTGCTCGAGCTGGAGAACGACCGCCGCCAGGCCGATACGCGGCTCGCCAACATCCCGCTGGCCGGCGAGCTGCGCGAGGAAATGGCCGACTTCATCCTGCGCCACAAGGAATTCCCCGAGGCGCTGCAGAAGTCGATGGCCGAGCGGCTCTATCTGGAGGGCGTCAGGAGCGAGACGACCTTCGGGCCATTCACCTTGGCGCAGACGGCAAAAGTCTCGGTCAATCCGAAGACCGGGCGGCCCTACTATCTCGTCCATTGGGCCGCCTTCGACGGCAGCGCCAACCTGCCGCTGGTCTACATGGTGACGGTCGAGGATTCCTCCGAAGAGATGGTCCGGCAGCTTGTCGACCGCAATGGCAAGCTCAACGACAAGGTCGACATCCCGCTTCCCGTTGAAGGGCTTCTCAATCCCGAGCTTGCCCATCGCTTCGACGACTTCACCGAGAAGAATTCCGCCTATACGCTGTCGCCGGCGACGATCGCCGTCAACCTCGACAAGGATTTCGAGCCGCTCCACCCCAAGCAGCTGCGCCGCGTCGTGCTCGGGCCCTTTTATTCGGCCGGCATCACCGACAACAATTCGACGGTGAGCGACGTGCTGGATAAGGTGCGCAAGCCAGAAAACGCCTGGCTGCTGACCTGGACCATCCAGGAGGTCTATTCGAAGGCCGAGAAGCCGGGCCGCAAGGGGTTGTTTTCGAGCGAGAAGACGACGCAGGAATTCTTCATCGACACCGACGATCTCGAGGCCGCGCGGCAGGGCGTGTCGAGCTACGAAAAGCATGCGCTGATCCCGCATGAGGCCTATCAGGCGCTCTATGCCGCCGGCGAGGCGCAGAAGATCTTTTCAGGCTACAAGGTCCACATCCTGTCCAAAGGACAGGTCATCAGTGACGTCTGACCGTCAAACCGCGGAGCATCCTTCATGGACACCGGCCTGACCACCATTTCGGAAGCGGCAATCGAAAAGCACCGCGCCACGGCGCAGAGCTTCATCACCCGCATCGTCGTGCTGGAGGACCCGTCGCGGGAATCCGGGACCGCACTGGCCGGCACCAATCGCCGCTTCGTCTCGACCGTCTCGGTCGGCTCGGTGCGCCGCACGCGCGAGGTCGAGCTTTCCAAGACCGTCGCCGCCGTCCATCCCGACGACCAGCTGCTGAGCATTGCGCAGCACATGCTGCTGTTTCGCACCCGGCGCGGGCTGGCAATCGCACTGGCCATTTCAGACGTCTTCGCCGAAGGCTCCGACCTCGAAAGCCTGCAGGCGAAAAACGCCCGCGCGCCGCTCGAAGGCGAAGAGGCCGCCACCTTCAAGAAGCTGCTGTCGGCCTCGGCCTATATTTCGGCCTTCAGCTTGGCCTCCTATCTGTTCCAGCTGATCGACAGCGACGGCGAGGCACCGAACGACACGCCCGAGCCGGACTTCTTGTTCGACACCCCGCAGGACGCGGTGAAGTCGATCGTGGCCGGCCTCGACAGGGCGATATCAGGCGCGAAGGACGACGCCGAACTGATGACCCGGGCGCGCGCCTTCGCCCGTGTCGCCATCGACGGGCTTTTGGCGCGAAAGGGCCGCTTCGACGGCATCGGTCCGTTCGAGAACGCGCATATCCGCATCGACATCGACGACTTCACCCTTGACGGCTTCGACGTCGCGCCGGGCAAGCGGTCTAAGCCGCTGGTGATGACCTTCAAGAAACCGGAAGAGGTCGTCGGCAACCACATCGCCAAGTACCAGTCGATCAAGCTCGCCAAGATGCTGATGGCTTACGATTTCGAGCGCGAGCTGAACCCGTTCGTCGAGCTCGGCGGCTTCCTGTTCACCTTCATCGGCGACGGCGCGCCCGGCACCGGCAAAACGACGCTGATCCAGATGATCGCCGGTCTCGTCAACGGTTACTGCCAGGTCGCCGGCTACCCCTTCGCCTACGAGAATTTCGGTGTCGACCAGATCTCCTCCTACCAGGGCAAGTCGGGCCAGAACTGCCGCCAGTTCATCAACAATGTGCTGAACCCGCGCGTCATCGGCTTCGGCACCATCGACGATATCGATCAGGTGGCGGCACGCCGCTCAGACGATCGCGCCTCGGCCGGCCAGCAGGAAATCACCGGCGTCCTGATGGACGCATTCGGGGGTGCGGCCACGGTGGTGCGCGGCAACTGCTCCTTCGGCATGTTCTCCAACTATCCCGAAAACGTCGACGATGCGCTGCGCCAGCGCGCCGGCGCCCGCTGGCTGGTCGATGGGCCACAAACGCGCGACGACTATATCGACATCTTCGTGCTGCTCGCCGGCAAGAACCACAAGATCCCGCTCGGCGACCACAAGCTCTATGCCGCCCAGGAGATCCAGCGCGCGGTGATGGAGGCCTATGAAGAGCACGAGAAGCCCAGGGAAGACGGGCTGATGAAGGTCTATGAGCGTTACATGAAGGAGCACGGCGCACCGAAGTCGATGGCCGACATCGGCACCTATCTGCACATGATCAAGGAGGCCGAGCCCCGCTTCACCGGCCGCGCCATCAAGAACGTCACCGACGCCATCAAGATGCGCGCCATGGACATCGAGCTGCCGGACGAATGGTTCGAGAAGCCGGAAGTTTTCATGCACAAGGGCTACGACGACAAGAAGGCGATGATCGAGGAACTGCGCGGGCCGTTCTCGATGGACATGGTCATGCAGGAGGTCAACCGCTACGCCGACTCGGAGTTCCGCTATTCCGACAAGTCCGACGACGCGGCGGTGACCAAGATGATCCGCGACACCCGCCTGCGCGACCGCGCGGTGCGCGAGATCGAAGAGCTGAAGAAGAAGGGCCTGTGGAATGCTTGAGCTCGGCGTCCCTTCCTTCTCCCCGTTTACGGGGAGAAGGTGCCCGAAGGGCGGATGAGGGGCAGCACCATGCGAAGCAGAAATGAGATGAAAGTCTCAAAGGCCCGGCAACTTCGGAGGGTTGAGAACGATGCCGAGGAAAAGCTATGGAGCGAACTGCGTGGTCGGCGATTGAATGGCCATAAATTCGTTCGTCAGCTGCCAGTCGGTCCATATTTCGCAGACTTCGCCTGCCGTGAAGCCAATCTTGTCGTGGAAGTTGATGGAAGCCAGCACGTAAATCGATCGCGGTACAGGGACGAAACGATGAATCGGAATGGTTGGTCGGTATTAAGGGTGTGGCACGCCGATGTCCTGGCAAGCCGCAAGAGCGTGCTTGATACGATCGTGGCGGTCCTCGACGGTCGACTGGATAGGAAAATGATTGCCATCGACGCAAAATTTCTGCCTTCATCAATCGTAGAGAAAAGATGATGAGCGCTTGCGCCGCCCCTCATCCGCCCTTCGGGCACCTTCTCCCCGTGAACGGGGAGGAGGAAACATGAGCCCCGCCACGAAATCCGATCTGCTGC
>NZ_RZSU01000017.1:0-86351 GCF_003997585.1 Mesorhizobium sp. M5C.F.Cr.IN.023.01.1.1
AGCCCGAAGTGAATTGCAGCGCATTGGCGGCAAACGAACCTTGCGGGTCGCGGGTCGCTGTCGCCGAGAATGTCACACGCTCGCCGAGAACCGAGCGGATCTGCGGCGGCAGCGCCGTGGAGACGGCATCGGCATTCATCTTGAGCGTCATCGCCAAATCGGCCAGCGTCACCCTGGACGTCACCGAGGCATTGAGCGCATCGCTGCGCAGCGTGCCTTGATCGACGACGATCTCGTCCTTGCTGACCGACCCGGCGAGATCAGCGGTCACCCTGCCGGTCACCAGCGGCGCCAGCGTCGCCACGTCGGTGTTCAGGCGGCCGGCCGCAAGCTTGATGGTGACCGGTCCGCTGCGGCCCTGGATATCGAAGCCGTCGGAATGGATTTCAGCCGCCAGATCGTCCACCCGCGTGCCGCCCGCCACCACCGAAACCAGGGACGCGCCGATGTCGACTATCGGCGCCTTGCCGCCGCCGAATGCGCGGGCCGTGGCGCCGGTGATCGCGACGGTCACCGGCTGCACCGCAGTGCCGAGGCTGAGTACGATCGGTGGGCCCTTGGCGGCGAGCTCCACCGAAAGGTCGCTGGCGCCATTGGGGTCGATGATGCCCGCGGCCGTGCCATGCACGGCATCGCTGTCGATGCTGGCGCGCTCGACTTCGACGCCGCCGGTCACGATCGCGGTTCCGGCAAGGTCGAAACTGGTCTTGCCGGCAAACAAGGATTTCAGATTGTCGGGCAAGAAGCGCTGGAAGTCGCCGTCGCCCTTGGCCTCGACATAGTTGCCCTTGTCGGTGAGCTGGTGGCGACCGGTGAGCTGGGTGACGATCTGGCCGTCGACGACGAAGGTACCGATGCCGCTCCAGTTGGCGACCGGCCCCGTGCCGGTGACGACGACGTTGACGGGCGGCGCATCCGGCAATTTGAGCAGATTGGCGATGATGCCGCCGGCCGGCTCGGATGCCTTCAGATCGAGATCGAGCTTGTTGTCGGCGGGCGCAAAATGGATGTTAGCGTCGACCTTGCCTTGCTTGCCGTCGTGGCGGGTGATGTTGAGGCTGGTTTCTAGCGCCAATGGCGCCGCGTCGGCCTTGAACGACCCCTTGGCCGCGAGCTCTGCAATACCCCTGCCGGCCAGAGCCTGCCCGAGCGCGATTTCTGGCAGGTCGATCTGCTTGATGTCGAGCGACACCGGCAGCGTGGTGGCGCCACCCCGGCTCGGCTGCGTGCCGGCCACCGGCAGCCGCGCCAGCTCGATGCGATCGGCGGCGATGCGGCCGGCGCTGAAGTTTTTCGACAGAAGCGCCAGCGGCGACCAGTCGACGGCCACCTTGCGCGCCACCAGCCAGGCGCCCTGGCGATCCTCCAGCACGACATGATCGACAGTCAGCGCGCCGGACCAGATGCCGTCGATGCCGCTGACCGTGACCTTCCGGTCATCGGTTGACGCCACGGTCGAGATGATGCCGGCGAGATTGTCGCGGCCGCGCTCGGTCTTGGTCAGCACGACGAGCGCACCGACCACCGCCGCCACCAGGATGAGCAGCGTGTAAAGGACAATTCGAAGGATGCGCTTGAACATTGTCATCAGAACGCCTGGCCGATGCCGGCATAGATGCCGAAATGCGGGTCATCGGGACCCCGGTTGAGCGGCACCGCCGCATCGATGCGCAGCGGTCCGAACGGCGTAATATAGCGCAAGCCGACGCCGGCGCCGACCTTCATGCCGGAAAAATCCGGGAATTGATTGGTCGAGACGGTGCCGGCATCGACGAACGGGACGACGCCGATCGTGTCGGTGATGGCGATGCGCATCTCGACCGAGGTCTCGAAGAAGGATAACCCGCCGATCGGCTCTCCGTCGATGTCCTTGGGACCGATGCCCTGATAGGCATAACCGCGCACCGAGCCGCCGCCGCCGGAATAGAAGCGTCGGTCGGCCGGAACATCCTGAAGGCCGGCACCGATAATCGAGCCGATGGCGAAACGTTCGGCCAAGACGAACTTCGAGGCCGCGTCGAGCGACTGATAGGCCGATCCTTCGCCCCTCAGCTTGACGAAGGCGGCACCGTTCAAAATGTCGTAGCTCGGCTCGGCATAGGCCAGCGCCCTGAATCCCGTCGTCGGGTTGAGCCGGCTGTCGCGGTTGTCGAAGACATATCGCAGCGGAACGCTGGCGATCAGATAGCTGTGCTTGCCGAAGGAATCGGTGATCTTCGAATAGTCAAGCGCGACTTCCGCGGAGACCGTCTGCTGCCTGTCGAGTTCATAAGACAAGCCGGTGTTGCCCTTGACCGAGAAACGGTCATAGGCGTCGGGATGCTCTAATACGGTGCTGACGCCGGCGAAGAATTTCGACGCCGGCCCGACTACACCCGGCTTTTCGAACATGATGCCGGCATTGTAGTTGAGCTCGGTCAGCTCATTGCTGCCGATACCGCTGATTGCGCCCTCGATGCGCAGCTTTTCGGCACGGCCGAACAGGTTGCGGTGGCCCCAATAGCCTTCAAGGCCGAGCCCCTCGGTGTTGGAGAAGGTGCCGCCAAGGCCGAAATAGCGCGGCTTGCGCTCGCTCACTTCGACGCCAATCGGGATGTTGCCGTCGGCGTCGAGACCTTCGGCCTCCTTCAGCGTCACGCTGTTGAAGACTTCCAGCCCGAGCAGACGGTCGCGCGCTTCGTCGATCTCTTCCGGCGAATATTGGCGGCCGCGCTTCAGGCCGGTCATATATTCGGTGAAATCGCGATCGACCTTTTCGGTGCCCTCGACCGTGGTGTCGCCGTAGCCGGCAATCGGCCCGGCGGCCACGGTCAGCGTCACGTCGAGCGTCGAGGTAGCGTGGTCGGCAACGATCTCGCGGGCCGTCACCTTGGCCAGCGGCCTGCCTTCCTCTTTGAGCTCCCGCACGATAGACGCCTCGGCCTTGAGCACGGCACCGGAACCCGCATCGCCGCCGGCGATCAGGCCGAAATCGGCGCCCGCCAGCCCCGCCGCATCGCCCGCCAGCCTGATATCGCCAAGCGTGAATTTCGGCCCGATCGCAATGTTGATCACCACCGGAATCGGCTGCGGACCCGAAAATTCGGCGTCGGGCGGCAAATCGTCGAGCGGCTTGCCTTCAATGGTGATGGTGACGACGCCCTCGTAGCGGGCGTCCGCGTAAAGTGCGGCGACAAGCTGATCGCGGTCGCCACGCGCCTTGGCCAGCAGGCCGAGCGAACCGGAGACTGGACGTTCTTCGTCGTCCTTCAGCGCCGAGGCGTTTTCGAGCTTCTCGGCGAGATCCTCGTCGGCGTCGGGCGCCTCTATGGTTACCGCATAGCGCAGCGGATCGACGATGTCGGCGTCTTCATCCTCCGACGATCCCCACAGCTTGATGCCGAAGATCTCGAAAGCGGCCGCATTTCCGCTCGCGGCAACCAATGCGGTCGAGCATAGCAAGAAGAAAAGCAAGGCGAGCGAAAACACGCGCCGTGGCGCGGTTCCTCCCGACATCTGCCTTTCATACGCCGACATTACAACTCTACCCTAACTCCCAAAGCTAAAATTGGAATGAAGTTCTGAATTGCTCGTAAAGGGGCCACAATCCAATTGTCTGAAATGGACAGGGCTTGGAATTCACACCTTCTGCGTCGCCGCAAGAATGCGTGATCCCTGTCCTATGGAGGTACTACCGGTCATTGGCCGGAAAGGAAACCGTTGGCAGGCGGAACCTGCCGCGTTCTCGTGTTGACAAGCGTGACTGAGCTTGAACATGTCTGGACGTAACGCAAAGCAGTGTCTGGAGGGGTGTTATGGCAATGCGCGTGGCTCGTGGTCTGTCGACTCTTTTTCTTCTGTTTTTCGCCTGGGGCAGTGTCTCGCAAGCGGCCGAAGCACGCCGGGTGGTGACATCGGACAATTCCGATTATTTCGGCTTTGATCTCAGATCCGACCAGAATGTCAGCCTCGACCAGTGCAGGACGACATGTCTCGGCGATCCCGCATGTCGCGCCTTCACGTACAACCCCAAGGCCAAATGGTGTTTTCTCAAATCCGACTATAACACGCTGAAATCCTTCAACGGCGCCGTCGCCGGCAAGGTCGTCAACATCGAAGGCGACCCCGATATCGGCGCGCCGCCGGACCTCGCCTTCTTCCCCGCCTGGATGGCCGACCAGGCCCAGCAATACCGCAACAGGCTCACAGGCCCGGCCTACACCAAGCCCACCGAAGGGTTGACGGCTCTGAGGGAAGCGGCCGAACAGGCGTCGCTGACCGGCGACCACCGCTCGGCCATGCAAAAATACGAGGCTTTGGTTTCGGTATTGCCCGATGATGGCCAGCTCTGGTTCGAACTGGCGCAGGAAACGCTCGCCGTGCAGCCGGCCGCCAACAGCGCGGAGGCGTCTACCCTGCCTGCGAACGCCACCTCCGCCGGCTTCAACGCCTACAAATTGCTCCGCACCACCAAGACGCGTGCCGACGTGCTGGCGCTGCTCGGCGCCGGGCTCGATCGCCGCGACCTCTCCCGGCCCGCTCTGCAGGCTTACGAAGCGAGCCTCGCGCTGGTCAATTCGCCGGCGGTCAAGGCCGACTATGAAGATCTGAAATCGCGCAAGGGTTTCCGCGTCGTCGATCACACAGTCGAGGCCGACACCAGCGCACCGCGCATCTGCGCGCAGTTTTCCGAGGATCTGGTCAAGACCGGCGTCGATTATTCGCAATTCGTCACCGTCGACAACGCCGCTCCCAAGGGCGTCGAGGCCAAGGATAAGCAGATCTGCGTCGAGGGGCTCGAGCACGGCCAACATTACGACGTGACCTTCCGCCCCGGCCTGCCGGCCGCCATCGGCGAGGTGATCACCACCCCGGTGGTGCTGTCGATTTATGTGCAGGACCGCGCCCCGTCCGCCCGTTTTACCGGCGACAGCTTCGTGCTGCCTGCCGGCGCGCGCCGCGGCATCCCGGTCGTCACCGTCAACATGAACGTCGCCGAAATGAAGCTCTATCGCATCGGCGACCGATCGCTGACCCAGCTTCTGTCCGGCTACCAGTTCCTGCGCCAGCTTGACGGCTATGACATCTCCAACATTTCCGATCAGATGGGCGAGCCGGTCTGGCAAGGCCAGCTCGACATCGCCAACGACCTGAACAAGGAAGTCACCACCTCCTTCCCGGTCGACGAAGCGCTGCCGCAGCGCAAGCCCGGCGTCTATGTGCTGACCGCGCAACCGGTCGACGAGAATGACAACGACTATGATTCGCGCGCCACGCAATGGTTCGTCGTCTCCGATATCGGCCTGTCGACCTATACCGGACAGGATGGGCTGAACGTCTTTGCCCGTTCGCTCGGAACCGCCAAGCCGATATCAGGCGCTGAACTGACGCTGCTCGCCAGGAACAACGAAATCCTCGGCACCGCGACCACGGACGCGGAAGGCCGCGCCGTCTTCAACCCCGGACTGACGCGCGGCGACGGCGGCATGGTCCCGGCCGTGCTGACAGCCAAGCAAGGTGACAGCGACTTCGTCTTCCTCGACATGGGCCGCGCCGGCTTCGATCTTTCCGATCGTGGCGTCACCGGGCGTCCGGCGCCGGGCGCACTCGACGTCTATGCCTGGACCGAACGCGGCATCTACCGTGCCGGCGAGGACGTCCACGTCGCGGCGCTTGCCCGCGACGGCGCCGCCAAGGCCGTCGAGAACCTGCCGCTGACCTTCATCTTCACCCGTCCCGACGGCGTCGAGAACCGCCGCATCGTCAGCGACGGCGCATCGGCCGGCGGCCATGCCGTCGACCTGCCGCTCGAACCCAACGCCATGCGCGGCACCTGGACGGTGGCGATCCACACCGACCCCAAGCAGGCGGCGGTCGCCAGCCAGATGTTCCTGGTCGAGGATTTCGTGCCGGATCGCATCGAGTTGGACCTGTCCTCCGACAAGCAGGAGATCGCGCAGGGCGAAACTGCCAACGTCACCGTCGACGGCCGCTTCCTTTATGGCGCGCCGGCCGCCGGGCTAACGCTCGAAGGCGAACTGACGCTGTCGACCACCCGTGACTGGGACCGCTTCAAGGGCTATTCCTTCGGCCTCGCCGACGAGCAGTCGGCGGAACCGTCAGTCACGCCGTTCACCGATCTGCCGGTGGTCGGTGAGGACGGCAAGGCGACCTTCCCGGTTTCCGCCGACCAGTTGCCCTCGACCACCAAGCTCGTCGATGCCAAGATTACGGTCAGGATGCGCGAGACCGGCGGCCGCGCCGTCGAGCGCTCGCTCAACATCGGCATCCGGCCGCAGGGCCACATGATCGGCGTCCGCCCGGACTTCGACGGCGACGAGGTGCCGCAAGGCGGCACGGCGAAGTTCAGCCTGATTGCGGTCGACTCCGACGGCAGGCGCGAGGCGCTGCAGGGCGCGCAATGGTCGCTGGTCAAGGTCGAACGCAATTACCAATGGTACCGCTCAAGTAATTCCTGGAACTATGAACCGGTCACCTTCACCAAGTCGGTGGCCAACGGCCAGGTCGACCTGACCGCCGACGGCGAGGCCACCGTCTCGCTGGCGGTCGACTGGGGCCGCTATCGGCTCGAGATCGAGACATCTGACCCGGAAGGCCCGGCGACCAGCTACGAATTCGACGCCGGCTGGTATGTCAGCTCCACCACCACCGAAACGCCTGACGGCCTCGAAATCGCCCTCGACAAGGACAACTACGCGGCGGGCGAAGTGGCCAAACTCAAAGTGTCGCCACATTTTGCCGGCGAGCTGCTCGTCACCATCGGCGCCGACAAGCTCTTGAAAACCGTCACCGCCAGCGTGCCGGCAGATGGCAGCACCATCGACATCCCGGTTGGCGACGACTGGGGCGCCGGCGCCTATGTCACGGCAACGCTGTTCAGGCCGGGCGATGCGCAGGAAACGCGCATGCCGGCGCGCGCCATCGGCGTCAAATGGCTGAAGGTCGATCCGGGTTCCAAGAAGCTCGCCGTCACCCTGACGCCGCCGGACAAGACCATGCCGCGCCAGCAGCTGTCGATCCCGGTCTCCGTGGCCGGCGTGCAGCCGGGTGCCAACGCCTATGTCATGGTCGCGGCCGTCGATGTCGGCATCCTCAACTTGACCAATTACAAGGTGCCGGATCCTGAGACCTGGTTCTTCGGCCAGCGCATGCTCGGCCTTGAGGTACGCGATCTCTACGGCCGTCTGATCGACGGCTCGCTGGGCACGTCAGGCAAGCTGCGCACCGGCGGCGACGGCGCCAACATACAATCGCAAGGCAGCCCGCCGACCGAAAAGCTGGTCGCCTTCTTCTCCGGTCCGGTCCCGCTCGACGCCGACGGCAAGGCGCGGATCGACTTCGACATCCCGCAATTCAACGGCACCGTGCGCGTCATGGCCGTCTCCTGGACCAAGGACGGGGTCGGCCATGCCCGGTCCGACGTGATCGTGCGCGATCCGGTGGTGATCACCGCCGGCCTGCCGCGCTTCCTGGCGCCTGAAGATTCGGCCGTCATGCGGCTCGACGTCACCGACGCCGACGGCCCGGAGGGCGACTATGCACTGTCGATAAACACCACCGCCAATCTTTCGACCGGCAGTGCCGCCCTGCCCGAAAAGCTGACGCTCGCCAAGGGTAAGCGGCAGACGCTGACCGTGCCGCTGATCGCTGAAACGCCGGGTAACGCCTCGATCACCATCAAGCTCGCCCATGCCAACGGCACCGCTGTCGAGCAGACGCTGTATGTTCCGGTGCGCCCGGCGCAATTGCCGGTGACCACCCGCATGGTGGTCGACCTCAAGGGCAATGGCGGGTCACTGCGCGTCGACAAGGAGCTCCTGGCGGCAAGCGTGCTCGACGGCGCTTCGGTCAGCGTCGGCGTTTCGCAGGCGGCGGCCTTCGACGTGCCGTCGCTCCTGATGACGCTCGACCGCTACCCCTATGGCTGCGCCGAGCAGACCACCAGCCGCGCCATGCCGCTTCTCTATGTCAACGAGATGGCCTCGGGAGTCGGCATGGCCAGCGACGCCGACCTGCACGGCCGCATCCAGGACGCCATCTACAAGGTGCTGAGCTACCAAGCCTCGGCCGGCAGCTTCGGCCTGTGGGGCCCGGGCTCCGGCGACCTGTGGCTCGACTCCTATGTCACCGACTTCCTGACCCGGGCGCGCGAGCAGAAATACGACGTGCCGACCCAAGCGATGAACCAGGCGCTGAGCAATCTGCAAAACGCCATCGGCTACGACCAGGACGTCAAGGATCGCGGCAGCCAGATCGCCTATGCGCTCTATGTACTGGCCCGCAACAAGAAGGCCTCGATCGGCGATCTGCGCTACTATGCCGACACCCAGCTCGAAGCCTTCACCAGCCCGATGGCCGTTGCCCAATTGGCGGCGGGCCTGGCACTCTACGGCGACACGCAGCGCTCGGAAGCGACGTTCCAGGCGGCATTGCAACTGGCCAATTCGAGCTCAGCATATGACTACTATAGGTCCGATTATGGCTCGCCGCTGCGCGACGGCGCAGCGATGCTTGCGCTTGCCGCCGAATCGAAGCCGGTGCCGACGATCGTGCCGGCGCTGATCAAGCGGGTGACGCAGGAACGCGCCGCCGTCAGATGGACCAGCACGCAGGACGAGTCCTGGATGCTGCTGGCGGCCCGTGCCCTGAAGGCCGGCAACGATTCGATCGCGCTGACCATCAACGGCGCGCCGCATGCCGGCGCCTATTCGGACCAGATCGCCGGGAGCGACATTGCCAACAGCCCGCTGACCGTCGCCAACACCGGCAGCAACCCGCTGCAGGCGGTCGTCACCACGGTGGCCTCGCCGATCCAGCCGCTGCCGGCCAGCGGCAACGGCTTCACCATCGGCCGCACCTACTACAAGCTCGACGGCACCGAAGCCAATGTCACGGAGGCGACCCAGAACGAACGCTATGTCGTCGTGCTCAATATCTACGAGCAGAACAAGTGGCCGTCGCGGCTGGTGATCACCGATCTGCTGCCGGCCGGCTTCGAAATCGACAATCCGGGCCTGGTTTCCAGCGCCCAGTTGTCGAACTTCTCGTGGCTGGCTCAGACCAACGCCGCCCATCTCGAATTCCGCGACGACCGTTTCGTCGCGGCCTTCAATCCGAACGATGGCGACGGCGACCGCAACATCACGCTCGCCTATGTCGTGCGCGCGGTGACGCCGGGCACCTATGCCCATCCGGCTGCAACGGTCGAGGACATGTACCGGCCGCAATATTCGGCCCGCACCGCGACCGGGATGATGGAGGTCAAGGCGCCGTAAGGCGCCGATGGTGGCGAACATGTTCTTCCGAAAAATCCTGCGCCGTTCGGCCATCGCCGCCGCCTCCCTCGCCGGCTTTGCAGCAATCGCCGCGGGCGGGCTTTGGCAGCTCGACCGCGCCTTTCCGCCGCCGCTGCCGGCCGAACTCACCGTGTCGACCGAAGTGCAGGACCGCGACGGCCAGCTGTTGCGCGCCTTCGCCACGCCGGACGGCTATTGGCGGCTCGCCACCCGCCTCGACCAGGTCGACAAGCAGCTCGTCGACATGCTGGTGACTTACGAGGACAAGCGTTTCTGGGACCATGAAGGCGTCGACGTGCTGGCGCTGGCCCGCGCCGCCGGCCAGTTCTTAAACAGTGGCCGTATCGTCTCCGGCGGCTCGACGCTGTCGATGCAACTCGCCCGGCTGGCAGAGCCGCGCGACAGCCGCAGCCTAGGCTCGAAGATCAAGCAGATGCTGCGCGCCCTACAGATCGAGCGGCGGCTTTCCAAGCGTGAGATCCTCGAACGCTATTTGACGCTGGCGCCCTATGGCGGCAACCTCGAAGGCGTGCGCGCCGCCTCGCTGGCTTATTTCGGCAAGGAGCCGAAGCGGCTGACGGTCTCGGAGGCGGCCCTGCTTGTTGCCCTGCCGCAATTGCCGGAAAAGCGCCGGCCCGACCGCAACCTCGCAATCGCTCATGCCGCCCGCGACCGGGTCCTGGCGCGCATGGTTTCATCGGGCCTGCTCGGCGAGCGCGAGGCCGCACGTGCCGCGCTCGACGACGTTTCAGGCGTCCGCCGCACTCTGCCGGCGCTCGCCGCTCACGCCGCCTACGCGGCGCTTTCCAAGGCCGGCCCCGGCCAGAAACTACAACTGACGATCCGCAAAAGCGTCCAGGAAGGGCTGGAACAGGTGGCCAGGGATGCCGCCGCCAGGCTCGGCCCCCGCCTGTCCGTCGCCATGGTGCTGGCCGACACCCGCACCGGTGACATCCTCGGCGAGGTCGGCTCTGCCAACTATTTCGACGCCAGCCGCTCCGGCTGGATCGACATGACCAGAACAGTCCGCTCGCCCGGTTCGACGTTGAAACCGTTCATCTACGGGCTCGCCTTCGAACAGGGATTGGTCGCGCAGGAAACGCTGATCGACGACAGTCCGACGGATTTTTCCGGCTACCGGCCGAAGAATTTCGACATGGGCTACCAGGGCGACGTCAGCATCCGGCAGGCGCTGCAACTGTCGCTCAACGTGCCGGCGATCAGTGTGCTCGACGCGGTCGGGCCGGCGCGGCTGCTCGCGCGCTTCCGGCAGGCCGGCGTCACGCCGATCCTGCCCGTCAACAAGGCGCCGGGCCTCGCCATCGGCCTTGGCGGCGTCGGCGTGACGCTGCGCGACCTCGTCCAGCTCTATGCCGGGCTTGCCAATGGCGGCAAGGCACACACGCTGCATGACGGCACCGAGCCGGCGAATGCCGAACGCTCCACAGCTACCATCCTTGACGATCAGGCGAACTGGCAGATCACCGACATATTGTCGGGCGTCAAGCCGCCCGAGGGTGCCGCCCGGCGCGGCATCGCCTACAAGACCGGCACCTCCTACGGCTACCGCGATGCCTGGTCGGTCGGCTTCGACGGGCGCTACGTGCTGGGCGTCTGGGTCGGCCGTCCCGATGCCGGCGCGGTGCCTGGCCTGTCCGGCTATGTCTCGGCCGCACCGATCCTGTTCGAGGGCTTTGTCCGCTCAGGCCTGGCTCCCGTGCCGCTGCCAGGCCAGCCGGCCGGCGTCACCAGACCCAGGCGCGACGATCTGCCGGTGACATTGGAGCGTTTCGGTTCTGGCGCCGACGGGCTGGTCCAGGCGACGCCGACCGAGCCTGCGCCGACGATCATCTTTCCGCCCGACGGCGCCCGCGTCGATCTCGGCACCACCGCCGCCAAGGCCTCGCCGCTTGTGCTGAAGCTGCAAGGCGGCCGCGCCCCGTTCCGCTGGCTGGCCAATGGCAAGCCGCTGGTCGGCATCGACCGGCGGCGCAGCGCGACCTGGCAGCCGGACGGCGCCGGCTATTCGACCCTGACCGTGATCGACGCGGTCGGGCGCGCGGCCAGCGTGAAAGTATTCGTTGAATAGAATGCGCCAAGCGATTCAGCGCATTGCGTTTTGCGCCCTGCTGTCGGCTGCCGATACCGCCCCTGTCCTTTCCGCGGATCTCCCCGCCGGCTTCGTTCGGCTGGCCGACATCGATCCCACCATCCGGCAGGACGTCCGCTATGCCCGCACAGACAATTTCCTGCGCCGCAAGGCGGCCGGCTACGACGCGCCAGTATGCATCCTCACCGGGCGAGCGGCGGAAGCGCTCTCCGGCGTCCAGAAAGCGATTGCCGCCAAAGGCCTGACGCTGGTGGTCTTTGACTGCTACCGCCCTGCGCGCGCCGTCTCCGACATGGGCGAATGGACGAGGGAAGGCGGAGCACCCGACCCGCAATGGTATCCGGCGGTCAAGCGAAAGGACCTCATCGCCAAAGGCTATGTCGGTGAACTGTCGACGCATTCGCGCGGCTCGACCGTCGATGTCGCCATCGCGCGAGTCGACCGCAACACCGCTCCGAAACCGGCCTGTGGCGCGCCCGATGCCGACACGCTCGATTTCGGCACCGGCTTCGACTGTTTCGACCCGATGAGCGAAACGGCGCACCGTCCGCTCGCCGGGGAAGCAACCGCAAATCGCAAGAGGCTTGTCGAGGCCATGCGCGCCGGCGGCTTCAGGAATTATGCCCGCGAATGGTGGCATTTCACGCTGGAAAACGAGCCGTTTCCAACGCAGCGCTTCGATTTTCCCCTCACCGCCGACTAAATCACTGATCGCTGCGAAGCAAATCGCGTCCAGACCACATCGAGCCATTGCCGAGGCGCGACCTTTCTCCAGATAGATCGCTTCATGAGCCCGGATTCGGCACCCCAGCGTCGAGAGGAAAGAATTTCTTCATAAGGCCAAAGATCGGCGGAAAATTGCTTCGAACGGACAAAAAAAGCAACATTGAGTGCATCTAATTTCTACCATTTCAGTAGATTTGAAGCGATCTCAACGGAGGCGTAAATGACCAATCCTCATTTCAGGAAACTGCTCGGCGCCCTGGTCGCTGCATCGGTCCAATTCGGAACGCTCGGTTTCGCGTTTGCCGATACCACCATCCTCAACGTGTCCTATGATCCGACGCGTGAGCTGTACAAGCAATTCGACGAGGCCTTTGTCGCCCACTGGAAGGCCGAGACCGGTGAGACGGTAACCGTCCAGCAATCGCATGGCGGGTCGGGCGCACAGGCCCGCGCCGTGATCGACGGCCTCGACGCCGACGTGGTGACGCTGGCGCTCGAAGGCGACATCAACGCCATCGTCTCGAAATCGAAGAAGATCAATCCCGACTGGCGGACCAAGTTCGAGAACAATTCGGCGCCCTACACCTCGACCATCGTCTTCCTCGTCCGCAAGGGCAACCCGAAGGGCATCCACGACTGGGGCGATCTGGTCAAGGACGACGTCCAGGTGATCACGCCAAACCCCAAGACCTCGGGCGGCGCACGCTGGAACTATCTCGCCGCCTGGGCCTATGCCAACGCCAAGGATGGCGGCGACGAAGCCAAGACCAAGGAATTCGTCGGCAATCTTTACGCCCATGTTCCGGTGCTCGACACCGGTGCGCGCGGCGCGACCGTAACCTTCGCGCAAAAGGGCCTGGGCGACGTGCTGCTGGCCTGGGAAAACGAGGCCTATCTGGCGCTCGACGAGTTCGGCGCCGACAATTTCGACATAGTCTACCCGCCGACCTCGATCCTGGCCGAGCCGCCGGTCGCTGTGGTCGATGCCAATGTCGATGCCAAGGGCACGCGAAAAGTCGCCGAAGCCTATCTGAGCTACCTCTACTCCAATGAAGGCCAGACGCTGATCGCCAAGAACCATTATCGCCCGTCGAAGCCCGACCTGGTGCCGGCGGAGGACCTCGCCAAACTGCCGGAGATCAAGCTGATCACCATCGACGATCCACTTTTTGGCGGTTGGAAGAAAGCACAGCCTTACCATTTCGGCGATGGTGGTATATTCGACCAGATCTATAAGCCGGCCCAGTAGCCCAGTAAGCTAGACTCTAGATCAGGACGACATGACCACAGCACCCGCCAAGGCGGGGTGGCGGTTCAGACAGCCGAGCGTCATTCCGGGTTTCGGATTGACACTCGGCTTCTCGCTTGCCTACCTCACGCTCATCATCCTCATTCCCCTGTCGGGGCTGATCTGGCGATCGGCCGCGCTCGGCTGGGCCGATTTCTGGGCGATCGCCACCGATCGCCGCACCATCAACGCGCTTGAAATCAGTTTTGGCACCGCCTTCATTGCCGCCGCGGTCAATGTCGTCTTCGGCACGATCGTCGCCTGGGTGCTGGTGCGCTACAACTTTCCTGGCCGCCGCATCGTCGATGCCATGGTCGACCTGCCCTTCGCGCTGCCGACGGCGGTGGCCGGCATCGCGCTGACCACGCTCTACGCGCCGAATGGCTGGCTCGGCAGCCTGCTGGCGCCGCTCGGCATCAAGGTCGCCTACACGCCGCTCGGCATCGTCATAGCGCTGATCTTCATCGGCCTGCCCTTCGTCGTGCGCACCGTCCAGCCGATCATGGAGGAGATCGACAAGGAGGTGGAGGAAGTGGCCGCGACGCTCGGCGCCAACCGCTTCCAGACCATCGCCCGGGTCCTGCTTCCGGGCCTGGCGCCGGCCATCGTCACCGGTTTCGCGCTGGCTTTCGCACGCGGCGTCGGCGAGTACGGCTCCGTCATCTTCATCGCCGGCAATCTGCCCTACAAATCCGAGATCGCGCCGCTTCTGATCGTCATCCGGCTGGAGGAATACAATTATGCGGCGGCGACCGCGATCGCGGCGATCATGCTCGCTTTGTCGTTCGTGATGCTGCTGGTCATCAATCTGGTGCAGACGTGGAGCCGCAAGCGCTATGGCTGATCCGGAGATCAAATCCTACGCACCGCACCACGAAAGTCAGTCGGCGGCAGTGACCGAAAGCCGCCCGGCGAAAGCCGTGCTGATGATCGTGACCTTTGCCTTCCTCGGCATTTTCCTGCTCTTGCCGCTGATCGTCGTCTTCAACGAAGCCTTCGCAAAAGGTCTCAGTGCTTATACGGAGGCGCTGACCAACCAAGACACGCGCTCGGCGATCCACCTGACACTGCTGGTGGCGGCGATCTCGGTGCCACTCAACGTCGTCTTCGGCATCTCCGCCGCTTGGGCGATCGCCAAGTTCGAGTTCAAGGGCAAGGCCTTCCTCACCACGCTCATCGACCTGCCGTTTTCGGTCTCGCCGGTCATTTCCGGCCTGGTCTATGTGCTTTTGTTCGGCGCGCAGGGCCTGCTCGGCGCCTGGCTGAAGGCGCATGGCATCGTCATCCTGTTTGCCGTGCCGGGCATCGTGCTCGCCACCATCTTCGTCACGTTCCCCTTCGTCGCCCGCGAACTGATTCCCTTGATGCAGGAACAAGGCAATGGCGACGAGGAGGCAGCGCTGTCGCTCGGCGCCAATGGCTGGCAGGCGTTCTGGTACGTGACGCTGCCCAACGTCAAATGGGGGCTGCTCTACGGCGTCTTGTTGTGCAATGCCCGCGCCATGGGCGAATTCGGCGCGGTCTCCGTCGTGTCGGGCCACATACGCGGATTGACCAACACCATGCCGCTGCATGTCGAAATCCTCTATAACGAGTACAATGCCGCAGCCGCCTTCGCCGTCGCTTCACTGCTTGCGGGCCTGGCGCTCGTCACGCTGGTCTTGAAAACACTTCTCGAGATGCGCTACGGCGCCGAGCTCGCCGCGACGCGCGGACACTGAAAAAAAGGGACGGTTGATGGAAGTTCGCGTTGCCAACGTGCGCAAGGAGTTTGAACGGTTTCCGGCGCTTCACGACGTTTCGCTCGACATCAAGTCCGGCGAGCTGATCGCGCTGCTCGGGCCTTCCGGCTCCGGCAAGACGACGCTGCTCAGGCTGATCGCCGGGCTGGAGCGGCCGACGAAAGGAAAGATCTTCTTTGGCGAGGAGGATGCGTCGCAAAAGTCGATCCAGGAGCGCAATGTCGGCTTCGTTTTCCAGCATTATGCGCTGTTTCGCCATATGACGGTCGCCGACAATATCGGCTTCGGGTTAAAAGTTCGGCACGGGCCGACACGTCCGTCGGCGCAGGAAATCCGCCGCCGTGCCTCCGAGCTTCTCGACCTCGTCCAGCTTTCCGGCTTGGAGAAGCGCTATCCGGCGCAGCTTTCGGGCGGCCAGCGCCAGCGTGTGGCGCTGGCCCGCGCGATGGCGATCGAACCGGCCGTGCTTTTGCTCGACGAGCCGTTCGGCGCGCTCGACGCCCAAGTCCGCCGCGAGTTGCGCCGCTGGCTGCGCGACATCCACGACGCCACCGGCCACACCACGGTCTTCGTCACCCATGACCAGGAAGAAGCGCTGGAGCTTGCCGACCGCGTGGTGGTGATGAGCCAGGGCAGCATCGAGCAGGTTGGCACCGCCGATGAAATCTACGACACGCCGAACTCGCCCTTCGTCTACGGCTTCATCGGCGAATCGAGCTCGCTTCCCGTCAAGGTCGAGGACGGCCAGGTCTGGATCGCCGACCGCCCGATCGGGCTCTCCGCGCCGCAGGCGCCGCAAGGCGAAGCGACGCTGTTCTTCCGTCCGCACGATGTCGAACTGGTAGACGAATGCAACGGCTGCATCGCCGGCACGGTCGCCGCCAGCCGCCGCGTCGCCGGCACCAGACGGGTGGAGCTCGAAATTGGCGGCGAGCGTCAGCGGGTCGAGGTCGAGCTGCCCGTCGACCATCCGACGGCGCAGAAAAGCCGGGTTGCGTTCAGGCCGCGGCGCTGGAAGCTTTTTCCGGCCGCTTAGCCACAAGGCGGTTGTGAATCCGGCTGATGGTGGTCGCCTCTTTCATGCTGAGCGACATCGGTATCTATTTCATTACCTCACTAGGAAGGTGATTGGAAAAGCACCAGCGGCATGGCGAGACCCGTACCGAAATGAGCCGCTTGGAAGAAAATGCTAGCGATCGCCTGCTTCGACAACGCTTTTTCTCACAGCGACGCCATAGATCCGGCTAGCATGCCTCGTCGCGTCAGGCCCCGCCCGACTATTCTTCGGCATTCGATGAACGGCAATATTTTAGGGAGCTTGTTTTCATGAAGCGATTTTTGCTTGGCGTCGCGACATTGGCCGGCCTGTTCCTGGCATCCTCCCAAGCCTGGTCGGCCGACAAATTGCTGAACGCGTCCTATGATGTCGGCCGCGAACTGTTTGCGCAGGTGAACAAGGCCTTCGTCGCCGAGCACCCCGGCGTGACCATCGATCAGTCGCATGCCGGGACGTCGGCGCAGGCACGTGCCATCGCCGAGGGCCTCGGCGCCGATGTCGTCACCTTCAACCAGGTCATCGACATCGACTTCCTGGTCTCGAAGGGTCTTATCTCCGCCGACTGGCAGAAGGATTTTCCCGACAACGCCTCGCCTTTCTATTCGCTGCCGTCCTTCCTGGTGCGCGCCGGCAACCCGAAGAACATCAAGGATTGGAACGATCTCGTGCGCGACGACGTGCAGGTGATCTTCCCCAATCCGAAAACGTCGGGTAATGCGCGCTACACCTATCTTGCGGCCACCGCCTACGCAAAGGAAGCCTTCAAGGGCGACGATGCCAAGGTGAAGGAATTCGTCACCAAACTGTTCAACAATGTCCCGATCTTCGACTCCGGCGGGCGCGCCGCGACCACCACCTTCGTGCAGCGCGAGATCGGCGACGTGCTGATCACCTTCGAGTCGGAAACGCGCGGCGTCCGCAGGGAGTATGGCGATGACAAGTTCGAGCAGGTGACGCCTTCGGTCAGCCTGCTGGCGGAGTTTCCGGTGGCGATTGTCGACACGGTCGCCGACGAGCATGGCACGCGTGATCTCGCCAGGACTTATCTCGACTTCCTCTACACGCCGCAGGGCCAGGACATCGCCGCCCGCAACGGACTGAGGGCTCGCGACGCGGCGGTCGCCGCCAAATACAAGGCTGAGTTTCCCGATGTCCGCCTGCTGACGGTGGAGGACGTCTTCGGCGGCTGGACCAAGGTCCAGGCCGAGCATTTCACCGCGGGCGGATTGCTCGACCAGACTTATGGCAGCCGCTGAGCAAGCGATCTTCGAACTTGAAGCGAAAGCCGGCTTTTGCCGGCTTTCTTCGTTTTCGCGGTCAGGAAAGGTGATTTCGCGCATTTTCGGGCGCACCATCCAAAACGTCACGAAGAATCAACGTGTTTGTGCCTACTGTGCCATCAGACGGCTTGTTTTCGCGAAACTGCATCGTGCGACCAAACGTCATGATTTACACACAAACAACCGCCAGATGCGGGCGGTTGGGGTTTTCATGAACTGAATCGGGCATGCTTACCAAAAAAGGCAAATACGGCCTCAAGGCCCTCGTGCATCTGTCAGGCTTGCCGGTCGGTCAGCTCGCATTCGTCAACGACATTGCCGTCGCCAACAACATCCCGAAGAAATTCCTGGATGCCATTCTGGGCGAATTGCGCAATGCCGGCTTCGTCCAGAGCCGCAAGGGCAAGGAAGGCGGCTATCGCCTCGCCCGGCCGGCCTCCGAGATCAAGATCGGCCACGTCGTGCGTGTCCTCGACGGGCCGCTGGCGCCAATCCCTTGCGCCAGCCGCACCCAATATCAGCGATGCGAGGATTGCGACGAAGCGACATGCCAGGTCCGGAATATGATGCTGGAGGTGCGCCAGGCGATCGCCGAGGTGCTGGACAATCGCAGCCTCGCCGCGATGCGCGATGCCGACAATGACGATTTTCCAGTCGAGCTGACATCGCAGATCTGATCAGGCGCCCCTGAAGCGGATCCGCGCCGGCACCGGCTCATGAATTCGCCTCGAACAGGCCCACGACGTCGCCGACAATGTCGGCGATCGGGCGCGTCGCATCGAGCGTCAATGCGTTCTCGTCGGCTGCCGGAGCTTCTAGCGTGGCGAACTGGCTGTCGACCAGGCTTGCCGGCATGAAATGGCCCTGGCGGGAGCCGACACGCCGCTTTGCGGTCGCGGGATCGATTTCCAGATAGAGGAAAACGATGTCCTGGCAAAAGCCGCGCAGACGCTCGCGGTAGCTGCGCTTCAGCGCCGAGCACGCGGCGACGACGCCCTGCCCATCGCCGACCGATCCGGCAATACGCCGGCCGATCGCGTCGAGCCAGCCTTCCCGCAATGCGTCGGTCAGCGGCTCGCCTCTTGCCATGCGCGCGACGTTTTCCGGCGGGTGCAGCCTGTCGCCCTCGATGAAGATGGCGCCCAACGCCGCGGCCAGCGCTTCGCCGACGGCCGACTTGCCACAACCGGCGACGCCCATCACCACGACGGCCGGTGCGGACCGGACGGCATCCCTCTGCATTTGTGCTGCCTTTTCGTCCACGAGTCAGCGGCTGGCCGGCGCGCGGCCGTAAAGCAGGAGCATGGCGACAATGACGACGCCGTAGATGATCTGCCGCCCCGCCTCCGGCATCTGCATCACCGAAAGAATGGATTGCAAAAGCGTGATCAGGATGACGCCGGCGACCGTGCCGAGATAGGAACCGCGGCCGCCGAGGATCGAGGTGCCGCCAAGCACGACCGCCGCGATCGACGGCAGGAGATAGGCGTCGCCCATCGACTGCGCCGCCTTGGAGGCATAGCCGGCCAGAAGCACGCCGCCGAAGGCGGAGAGCCCGCCGGACACGGCGAAGGCGATCAGCACCACGCGCCGCGTGTCGATGCCGGAGAGATAGGCGGCGCGCTCGCGGTTGCCGATGCCGTAGACCGTGCGGCCGAAGCCGGTGCGGGTCAGCACGAAGACCATCGCAGCACCGATCAGCGCCCAGATGACGACGGCGTTGGGCACCCCCGGTATGGCAAAGCCGGTCGCCAGATAGCGCATCGCCCGGGTCGCCGAATCCTGCGGCGAGAAGCCGCCCGTATAGACCACCATCAGCCCTTGCGCGACGGCATTGGTGGCGAGCGTGATGATCATCGAGGGAATGCGCAGATAAGCGACGCCGATGCCGTTGACGACGCCGATCGCGACACCGCAGAAGATGCCGAACGGGATCGCCAGCGCCACGCCGACCGGGCCGTAGGCGGCGGCCGCACAGGCCATCATTGCGCCCGCCGCCACCGACCACGGCACCGACAGGTCGATCTGGCCGAGCAGGATGACCAGCATCATGCCGGTGGCGATGACGCCGAGAAACGAGGCCACCTTGAGCTGCTGCAGCAGATATTCCGGCGACAGGAAGCTGCGCGAATAGAGGCTGCCGACAAACAGCAGCAGCACGATGCAGGCAAAGGCGGTCAGCACCGCGGGATCAGCGCGGCGGATGAATTTCGGCATGCGGCCGGCGATGCCGCCGATGGTCGTTTCGCTCACAGGAACCACTCCAGCCGGTTGCGGACCCTGAACAGGGCGAAGGCGCCGAGGCTGACGGCGATCAGCAGGATGACGCCCTGGAACAGCGGCTGCCAGAGCGGATCGAAATCGAAGACGAAGAGCAGGTCGCCGATGGTGCGGAATGCGAGCGCGCCGAAGATGGCGCCGATGGCGCTGCCCTTGCCGCCGAACAATGAGACGCCGCCAAGCACCACGGCGGCGATCGAGAACAGCGTATAGGCATTGCCGCTGGCATAGGCCGCCTCGCCCGTATAGGTGAAGAAGGTCAGGAACAGCCCGCCGATCGCGGCCAGCAGGCCGGCGAGCGCATAGGCGGCGAACTTGCCGCGGCGGATCGGCACGCCGGACATGTAGGCCGCCGTCTCCGACGATCCCGCGGCATAGGCCGCGCGGCCGAGCACCGATCGGCTGAACGGCACCCAGACCACGAGCACGACGGCCAGCAGCGCCACCAGGCTCGCCGGCACCACGCCGAACAGCCGCCCGGTCAGCGCGTCGGCGAGATCCTCGTTGACCGAGCCGCCCGGGAACGGTCGAAGCAGCAGCGCGATGCCGAAATAGACCGCGCCGGTGGCGATGGTGGTGACGATCGGCTGCAGCCTTCCGTAGATGACGATGGCGCCGTTGATCGCCCCGCACAGCAGCCCGGTGCCGAGCACCGCGACGACGCCGAACGCGGTTTCGATGCCGGTGCCGATGACCAGCCATGAGGCTAGGCAGTTGGTCAGCAGAAAGATCATGCCGACGGAAAGGTCGATGCCGGCGGTGATCACTACCAGCGTCTGCGCCATGGCGACGAAGGCGAGCAGCACGCCCTTGTTCGAGGCCGTCTGCACGACATTGGCGGTAAAGCCCGCCGGATGGTTCGAGGTGTAGATCGTAAACATCACGATGAAGATACCGAACGCCAGCAGCGTTCCGCGTTGTTCGGCAAGCCAGTAGCGCCAGTCCTTCACGCGTCCGCTCCTTGGCCAACAGGCATCTCTTCGCCATGGATGTTGAGCGCGCTGGCGATCAGCGCCCGCTCGGTGATCTCGGCGCCGACCAGCTCGCGCTTGACTGCTCCGTCATAGAGCACCAGCACCCGGTCGCAGCAGCCGATCAGCTCGTCATAGTCGGTCGAGTAAAACAGGATCGCCGCGCCTTGGTCGGCAAGCTTGCGCATCAGCTGATACAGTTCCTGCTTAGTGCCGACATCGATGCCCCGCGTCGGGTCGTTGAGCAGGATGATGCGTGGCTGCCGCATCAGCCATTTGGCGATGACGACCTTCTGCTGGTTGCCGCCGGATAGTGCGCCAACCGGAATGTCGAGGCCTGCCGTCTTGATCGCCAGCAGAGCTACCATGTCATCGATCAGCCGCTGCTCGGCGGCACGGTCGATGATGCCGGCCCGGGACAGCCGGTCGAGTGCGGCGAAGGAGAGGTTTTCGCGCACCGTCATCGGCAGCATCAGACCTTCCGTCTTGCGGTCTTCCGGGATCAGCGCCATGCCGATCCGGTCACCGCGCGCCTTGGCCGGGCTGGCGATCGCCACCGGTTTGCCGTCGATCAATATCTGCCCGCTGAGGCCGCGCAGCACGCCGAAGAAGGCGAGCAGCAATTCGCGCTGGCCCTGGCCGTCGAGACCGCCGAGGCCGACGACCTCGCCTGCGCCGACCGACAGCGAGATATTGTCCAGCCGGTCGGTCCAGGAAAGCTTGCGCGCCTCCAGCACGGGCGCGGCGGTGGTCGGCGCGCGCACCGGCTTCGGTGGGAAAATATGGCTGTATTCGCGGCCGATCATCAGCTCGACGACTTCATTGTCGCTCTTTGTGCCTGCTGCGTAGCTGGCGACATTGCGGCCGTTGCGGAAGACCGTGCACTGGTCGGCAAGCTCGACGATCTCGTTCATGCGATGCGAGATGTAGAGCAGCGCCAGCCCTTCCGAGCGCAGCCGCTTCAGCACGCCGAAAATCTTGGCGACGTCGGCCGCAGTCAGCGCCGAGGTCGCCTCGTCGAGGATCAGGATGCGCGGCTTGCGTGCCAGCGCCTTGGCGATCTCGACCATCTGCCTTCTTGAAAGCGGAAGATCCTTGACCAGCGCCAGCGGGTGGATATCGGTAGCGCCCGCGCGCGCCAGGGCTTCTTCCGCGATGCGTCGCTGCGCCTTGCGGTCGATCATGCCGAAGCGTTTCGGCGGATCGGAAATGACGATGTTGTCGGCAACGCTGAGTTCGGGGACGAGCGACAGTTCCTGGAAAATGCAGACGATGCCGGCCTGGTTGGCCGCGGCCGGCGAAGCGAAGCTCACCTCGCTTTCGTCCAGCATCATGCGGCCTTCGTCAGGCGCGACGACGCCGGCCATGACCTTGATCAGCGTCGATTTGCCGGCGCCGTTTTCGCCGAGGATGGCGTGAATGCTGCCAGGTGTTACCGAAAGCTCGGCCTTTTCCAGCGCCCGCACACCGCCATAGCGCTTGGATATGCCCTCCATGCGGAAGAGCGGAACCGCACCGTCCATCGGCCCCTCCCAAGGCGCTTGTTCTTCGGGACCGGCGCCGCGGGATTATCCCGCGGCGCCGAGCGACCAATCTATTGGTTTTCCTTGCTCTGGCCCATGATTTCCTGCGCCGTGAAATTGATGCCGCAGGTCGGGAAAGAGTTGCCGACGAAGAAATTGTCGGACTGGTCGGGGAAATAGTCCTCGCCTTCTTTGAAGTTCGGATCCTCGACGATCGCCAGCGGCAGCTTCACCGCTTGCGGGACGACCTGGCCTTCGAGCGCTGCGATTGCCGTCTTGATGGCGACCGCCACCTGTGCGGGGCCGGTTCCGGCCGACGAACATTTCAGCCCGTCTGCGGCAAACTTGGCGCAGAATTTGCGGAAGCCGTTCTCCGTTTCGCCGCCGAACGGCACGAACGGATGCTTGGCGTCGATCATCGCCTGGACGATGCCGGTGTCGCCGCCCTGCCCGGTGACGCCGTCGAAGGGGCCGTTGGTGGCGATCGCGTCGGCCGAGGCCTTTTGCGCCACGCCATCGTCCCATTTGCCGATGACTTCGGTGACCTCCCACTTCTTGCCGGAAGCATCGAGGACCTCGTGGATGCCATTATGGCGGTCGGTGTCGACCGACGTGCCGGGAACGCCGCGCACTTCGAGGATCTTGCCACCATTGGGAATATGCTTGATCAGCCAGTTGGCCCACAACTCGCCAAGGCCTTTCTGATCGACATTGACGTTGATGGCGTCCTTGGTGTCGAGAATGTTGTCGAAGGCGACCAGCACGACGCCGGCTTCCTTGGCGCGCTTGATGACCGGTCCGAACGCCGTCGGATTCTGCGCGTTGACGACGATCGCGTCATAGCCGGAATCGATGAAGTTGTTGATCGCCGAAATCTGCGCCGGCACGTCTTCGCCGGTCGAGACGACCTTGAATTCCTTCAGTTTCGCCGCGACCTCCGGCTGCGCCGCATAGGCCTTCGCCGTCTGCACCATCTGGATGCGCCAGGTGTTGGCGATGTAGCCATTGGCGAGCGCGATGCGGTACGGGCCTTCCTTCTTGGGGAACTTGAAGAACTGCGTGTCGGCGGCCCATGGCGCGAAGCATTCCGGCTCGGCGGACGGGCCTTTGACGATTTCGGCTTCGGCGAGCGCCGACGAACTCAGCATAACTGATGCAGTGGCGGCAACGATGCCACCAACGAGTGACTTGATCATCGATATTCCTCCCAGTTGCAGTTTCTGATCGTTCTTACGCGTCTCGCGTCCGGCCCGGCACCTCCCGCCTTGCCTACGCGCCTTCAGGTGGCCGAATGCCGACCCGATCTCCTCCCTCGTCAATCAGTAAACCGGAGTAAAAACTATCATATTATACATAATAAACAAGCATCAGCTGTCGGTTATATATAATAAACAGACTTCGATCTTTCGGGAGTTTTCGCCCAGTGAGAAATGGTAGCGCTACCATGACGTGGTGTAAAGTGGCATTTCGCGATGCCTGCAAATCGCTTCAACGGCAGTGCCTTTAGCGGGCAGTGCTCTCGCGGCACTTGAGTTCGAAGCCGAGATCGACGACCGGCTCTTGCGGCCGCTCGCCTGCAATCGCCGCGAGCGCCATGGCGACAGACAGCCGGCCGATCTCGTAGCGAGGCGTCCGGATGCTGGTGACCGATGGAAAAGCCACTTCCATCATGTCGAGATCATTGAAGCCTGTGATGCCGATCGTCTTCGGCACGGCGATCGAGGCGCGGTGGCACTCGAACAGTACGCCGAGCGCAATGTCGTCATTGTTGCAGAAAACCCCGTCGAGCATCGGCACCTTGGCCAGCGCGTCGCGAAACAGTTCGCGGCCGAGCGTCACGCTGGACGGCACTGGCGTGGTGGTGATCAGCCGCGCGTCGAACAGACCGGCCGCCTCCATCGCCGCGCGATAGCCTGCCAGACGACGCTGCGAGCGCGGGTCCATGCGCGCCCCGATGAAGCCGATGCGGCGATAGCCCATTTCGATCATGTGCTCCGTCGCCGCCTTGCCGCCGTCGAAATGCGAGAAGCCAACCATCATGTCAACCGGATCGGGCCCAGTCTCCATGACCTGTACCACCGGGCATCCGGCCGTCTCGAGCAGTCTTCGCGACGTTGGCGTCTGGTCGATGCCCGCCACGATCAGCGCCGCCGGGCGCTGCGGGCCGAACACCTGCAGCAGCCGTTCCTCCTCGAGACCGGAATAATGGGTATTGCCGAGCTGGATACGGTAGGAACTGTCGGACAGGCTGTCATAGATGCCGCGCAGCACTTCGGCAAAGACGCTGTTGGTGAGCGACGGCACCAGCACGCCAAAGACCTCGGCGCGCGCCGAAGCCAGCGCACGCGCATTCGGGTCGGGCAGATAGCCGAGCTCATCGACAGCCGCCTGGATCTGGCGGCGCAGATCTTCCGAAACACGTCCCGGCTCGCGCAAGGCGCGGGAAACCGTGATGGCGCCGACACCGGCCTTACGCGCGACATCGGCGATCGTCGGACGGCCGCCGCCGCGGCGCGAGCGCGGTTTGGTCACAGCCTTGTCCCGACCGCGTCGCCTTCGCCGAAGCGCGGCCACGAAATGCTGTTCAGCGTCTTTGCCACTATCGCCATGCCAACCCGACTTGCCGCACCCGTCTGGCGTCGCGCAGCCTTACCCCATTGTCAAGCTAACCGGCCAGGACAGCTACCCGAACTCGGGTAGCGCCACAGTTTGAATTTCGGCTGTGGGTGGTGAGCGGGCGTCTTGTCGTCCACCGTGCTCAGGCTTCTACGCCGTGCGTCGTCCGCTGCGCCACCTCGTGGCATACGGCAACGCGAACAAGTAGAGACCGCTGAGCATGAGCAAGGCGATCGGGATCAGCGGCATGAGGTACACCCAGTAGGCGGGCTCGACACCGACGCCCAAGGTGATGAAGATGGCAGCGACGACCGCCGTAAAAATGATCGACAGCCAGCGGTGGAGTTGCCGAATCCACGTGTTCCAGTTCATGAGCACCTCCTCTGAAGACGATCTGAAGCGGATCGGGCGACCCGCTTGGCGCCAGCCTTCTTGCAAGCTTGTTTGATTTGATGCGTCTTGTTGGCCATTGCCCGTTGGCGCCGGCACGCCTTACTCTATCCGCGCCAGGACCTGCTCCAGGTTCGCAAAGAACCGCTGCCACCCATATTGGGCACCCTGGTAGTACTGCTGCTGATCCGGCCGGAAGCCCAACTGCTCCATGCGCAGATTGGTCCCCGTGCTCGTAGGGGTGAGCGTCCACGTGACGACACTTTTGAGATCCTTGGTATCCCACGTGTAAGACAGCTTCTTGTTGGGTTCGACTGCCTGGACCTGGCAGTCGACCGCCCCCAATCTGCACTGAGATTGAAACGGTGACCCTCGTCTGGCTTGAAATCGTTCTTCATCAGCCACTCCTCGATCAGGTGTGATTGCGTGAGCGCGCGCCAGATCTTTTCCGGCGGAAAAGCGACGTCCCGTTCGACAACGACGGCGCGCGTTTCGGTCTCAGTATTGGTCATTGGTCCATCCTTTTGAGCAAATCTTCGAGGTTGTCGAACCGGCTTTGCCAGAACCCAGCCATTTGGTTTGTCCAGTCGATCAGCGGGGCCAAGGCGCCGAGCTCCGCGCTATAGTGCGTGTTGCGGCCTTCATGGCGGTCGCGCACCAACCCGGCCTGCTTCAGAACCCCAAGGTGCTTTGACACTGCCGGTTGCGAGACCCCAGCCCGAGCGGTCAGAGCCGCGACGGTCTGGTCTCCGTCGCGACACAGCCGCTCGAAAATGGCCCGTCGGGTCGGATCGGCAAGCGTTCTGAAGAGGATCTCGTGGGGCTGCGACATGGCAATCGATAACTCGCTGGCTATTTGATAAATCCAATAACCGCCGAGATATGTATAAGTCAAGCAGGAACATGGACCGGCATCCGCGGCACAGGAGCCACCGCCGGTCTTGCTACCAACGATTGCGCACTGCCATTCCGCTCGGGGTCGTGAGCAAACTCGGACACCACCCGCCAGCGGGGTCAGTGCTCAGGCCATCGCCGCGGCGCTGCGCCGCGCATTCCACAGCAGCAGCACCATGGCCGCCATGTTCAGCAGGTTCCAGGCAATGCCGTTGAGGAATGCGGCGGCGTAGGAGCCGGTCAGATCGTAGATCCAGCCCGACATCCAGCCGCCGACCGCCATGCCGAAGATAGTCGCCATCATGACGATGCCGACGCGTTGGCCGGCCTCTTTGGCGGGCATATATTCGCGCACGATGATGGCATAGCAGGGCACGATGCCCCCCTGCGACAGGCCGAAAACCAGCGAGACGACGTAAAGCGACGCGAGCCCGTCGAAGGGGATGTAGAACAACAGCGACAGGGCTTGCAGCACCGAGCCGATCAGCAGGGTTTTCACGCCGCCAATGCGATCGGCAAGGAAACCGGACGCCAGCCGGCTGACGACGCCCGCCGCCAGCATGATCGAGAGCATGTCGGCGCCTCGCGCAACGCCGTAGCCGAGGTCCATGCAATAGGCGACGATATGGACCTGAGGCATCGACATCGCCACGCAGCAGCCAAGGCCGGCGACGACGAGCAGCACCTGCAGGGCTGCCGGTGACAATGAGATCGGCTGGACGGGCCGGCTGCCGGGCGAACCGGGAGCGGCGGCACGTGGTGCGCCACGCCTGAGCAGCAGGATCAGCGGTACCATGGTCGCGAGGCAGACGACGCCGATCGCGGCATAGGTGAAACGCCAGCCTTCGGCCTGCATGACAAAGGGCATCGCCAACGGCCAGATCGCCCCGGCGAGATAGTTGCCGGCGGCGGCAGCCGTCACCGCGACGCCGCGGCGGCGGTTGAACCAGTGCGAGATGTCGGCGATCAGCGGCCCGAAAATCGCCGACGTGCCGACGCCGATCAAAAGTCCCTGGACAAGAGTGAATTGCAGGATCGAACTGGTCAGCGACGCCAGCAGGAAACCGGCGCCGAGCGCCACCGAGGCAATGAGCGCCGGGATCCAGTAGCCCATGCGGTCGATGGCGCGGCCGACCAGCACATTTCCGGCTGCGAAGCCGACCATGGTCGCGGTATAGGGCATCGACGCGGCGGCGCGATCGACGCCGAATTCGGCCTGCACGGCGGGCAGCACCACAACCACCGCCCACATGCCGACGCCGCCGATGGTCGCCAGCAGCACCGAAATGCCGAGCCGCATCCAGGCATAGGCGCTGTCGATGCCGGGGCTGCTTGCCTGGCTGGAGACGGTTGTGGTCAAGGCGTTTCCTGTCGGGTTCTGCGAAATCGACCGGTTCGACATCACTACCGGCACATTGGCGACGCCGTGCAGCGCCACATCCCTCAAATCCGTGGTTCCAGGGATGTAAGCCGAGATGGAACAGTGGCCGCCGTCCCGGAGTTTTCCATCAACGCACCAATGGAAGGAGTTTGTTATGACCGCGAAAAGGAAATGGTCGGCCGAGGTGACCGAGCACAGCGATGCGCTGGACCTCGAGGAACATATCTTCGAATCACACGACCCCAAGAAGATCGCAGCCTCCCTGAAGCGATCGGCCGAGCACAGCGACCGGCGCAAGGCCGAGCCGTTCCAGTCCGCCATGTCGATGCTGAATTTCTACATCAACCGTGCCGGCAAGAACCTGCCGGCCAAGCAGAAGAAGGTGCTGGAGGATGCCAAGGACGAACTGCGCGCCGCCTTTGGTCGCCCGAGAGAAGATTAGAGGATCGAATTACCTCGACTTGATGACGCCGTCGGTGTTGGCCAACAGCTTGCGGACCGCGTTGCGCGCCGCATCCGGCCGCTGCAGGCGGATGTTCTTTTCGATCGCCTCGTGCAGCTTCTGGGCGTGCTGCAAATCGTCCAGTTCCCGCGTCGTATAGGCGAACAGATGATCGAATGCCGATTCGATCAGCACGCCGAGCGGCACAAGGAGGTCGTTGCCCGAGGCGCGCAGGATGGCGAGGTGAAAACGGGTGTCGGCACGTGTGCGCTCCTGCAGCGTCGTCGCTTGGCCCATCTCCCGGCAGGCTTGGCTGATCTCGGCCATCTGCTCGTCTGTGCGCCGCATCGCGGCAAAGGCGGTTGCTTCCGGCTCGATGATATGGCGGAATTCCTGCACCGTTTTCAGGAACACCTCGCGGTCGGGCGATGTCGCGTACCAGGCCAGCACGTCGCGATCGAGCAGGTTCCAGCGCTCTTTTGGTTCGACCCAGCTGCCGATCTTCGGGCGCGAGGCCAGCAGGCTCTTGGCCATCAGCATCTTGATCGCTTCGCGCACCGCCGAGCGACTGACGTCGAAGGTCTCCGACCATTTCGCTTCATTGGGCAGGATGGTGCCCGGCGGATAGTCGCCGCGCACGATCCTGAGACCAATCTCATTGGCCAGCGACGCATGCACGCTCGATCCAGGCATCCGCGCCGCATCGGCACGGCGAACGACTGCCGCGCGGTCGGCGGCCGCCGCCTTGGCCCGTGTTTTTCCCTTATTCGGCTTGCCGTCCCGCATGTGCTCACAAAGTCCGGATTCCGAAAGCTGTCAAGCACGGGAAAAGGCGCCGGGTTGGAAACCCGGCCGCCGTGCACAGATCAGTCCGGATGCATCGACCCCGTCATGCCCCTTGACGTATTTCCGCCAGCTGTGTTCCGGGCGGAACCCGAGCACATCCCGCGCCTTGCGGTTCGAAAGCAGCGTCTCGTATTCGCCGAGCTCAACCTTGACCGGCACGCCGGGATAAAACCGCTTCAAGAGTTCAGCCGTCGGCAGATCGGACGAGGTGTCGTCATTGGCGGCGTTGAACACCTGATAGCCGAGCCCGTCCTTTTCGATGGCGCGCAGCGTGATCTGGCCGAGGTCGCGCGCGTCGATGTAGCTCCAGGCGATCCGCTTGCGGAAACCCGGATCGGCGAACCATTTCGGGAACAGCGAATATTCATGCGGCTCGATGACGTTGCCGATGCGCAAGGCGTAGATGTCGATGCCGCTGCGCAGCGCGAAGGCGCGCGCCGTCTTCTCGTTGACGATCTTCGACAGCGCGTAGCTATCCATCGGATCGACATCATACGCCTCGTCAAGCGGGAAATGTGTCGGATCGCGCGGCTCGTTGGCGAAGACCAGCCCATAGGTCGTCTCGCTGGAAGCGATCACCACCTTGCGGATGCCGAGCTTCACCGCCGCCTCAACGACATTGTAGGTGCCGAGAGCGTTGATGCGGAACACCTCGTTGTCGGGCGTGATCATGATGCGCGGGACTGCCGCGAAGTGCACCACGGCATCGACCGGCTGCGCGCGCAGCGACGGGTCGAATTCATGCAGGCCCATATAGCTCGACAGCGCATTGAACACCTGCCCGCTGTCGGTGATGTCGGTGAGCAGCGTGCGCACCTTGGGATTGTCGAGCGGCTTGGTGTCGATGTTGAGCACCTGGCATCCTTGCTCGACCAGATACTGCACGACATGACGCCCGGCCTTGCCGCTGCCGCCGGTGAACATGATCCGCTTCGTCATTTTGCTCTCCACATTCCCTGGAATTCATGTGTATTGTCAGACAATATGGCATTCCGCAATCGCCTGCCAACCGCCTGCGGCAAAAACCCGCTTCAACAATTCGCCTGCCAAAGTGCAGCGCCATCATCGATATCAGCAACACAGGACGACACGACATGAACACGACTGCCGCGAGCGAAAAGATCGGCTTCATCGGACTTGGCTTGATGGGGCACGGGATCGCGAAGAACATCATCGATAAGGGCTATTCCCTGACGTTTCTCGGGCGAAAGAACCGCATTCCGGCGGAAGACCTGCTCGGCCGGGGTGCGAAGGAAGCCGCGACCTCGCGCGACGTTGCGGCGGCATCTGATATCGTCTTCATCTGCGTCACCGGCTCGCGCGAGGTTGAAGCTATCATCCGCGGGCCCGGCGGCCTCAAGGAAGGCCTGAAGAAGGGTTCGGCGGTCGTCGATTGCTCGACCTCGGATCCCACCTCGACGGTAACGCTTGCTGCCGAACTCAAGCCGCTCGGCGTCGACTATGTCGACGCCCCGCTGAGCCGCACGCCGAAGGAGGCCTGGGAAGGCACGCTCGACGCCATGGTCGGCGCGTCGGACGCGGTCTTTGCCCGGCTGAAGCCGGTGCTCGACACCTGGGCCGGACGTATCGTCCACATCGGCGACACCGGCGATGGCCACCGCATGAAGCTGCTCAACAATTTCATCTCGCTGGGCTATGCGGCGATCTATTCTGAGGCGCTGGCGCTGGCTGAGAAGGTCGGCATCTCGCCGCCGCGTTTCGACAGCGTCATCCGCAACGGCCGCATGGATTGCGGCTTCTATCAGACCTTTATGCGCTGGACGCTGGAAGGCGATCGCGATGCGCACAAATTCACCATCGCCAACGCCTTCAAGGACCTCACCTATCTCGAATCGATGGCGGGTGCTGCCGGCATCGCCAACCCGCTTGGCAATGCCACGAAGAACGCTTTCGCCGGCGCATTCGCCGCCGGGCCGGCCGATCAATATGTGCCGATGCTGGCGACGCATATCGGCAAGGTCAACGGCGTCGACCTGACACCGAGCAAGGGCGGCAAGCGGCAAGAGGTTTAAGGACCGCTCTACCGCCGCGACCGCCCAATAACCTCGTCGGTGTTGGCGAGGAGCCTGTGCACTGCGGTGCGGGCTGCTGCCGGCCGCTGGAGGCGGATGTTCTTCTCTATGGCCTCATGCAGCGCCTGCGCCCGAGGCTGGTCGCTGGTTTCGCGCGTAACGAAAACGAAGAGGTGGTCGAGCGCCGATTCGATCAGCACGCCGAGCGGTACCAGGAGATCGTTGCCCGAGGCCCGCAGGATGGCGAGATGAAAACGCGTGTCGGCGCGGGTGCGCTCGGGCAGCGTCGCCGCCTCCCCCATCTCACGGCAGGCCTGGCTGATCTCGGCCATCTGCTCGTCTGTGCGCCGCATCGCGGCAAAGGCGCTGGCTTCCGGCTCGATGATATGGCGGAACTCCTGCACGGTTCTGAGGAACACTTCGCGGTCGGGCGACGTCGCATACCAGGCCAGCACGTCGCGATCGAGCAGGTTCCAGCGCTCCTTCGGCTCGACCCAGCTGCCGATCTTGGGGCGTGAAGCCAGCAGGCTCTTGGCCATCAGCATCTTGATCGCCTCGCGGACCGCCGAGCGGCTGACGTTGAAAGTCTCGGACCATTTGGCCTCGTTGGGCAGGATGGCTCCCGGCGGATAGTCGCCGCGCACGATCCTGAGGCCGATCTCGTTGGCCAGCGACGCATGCACGCTCGATCCGGGGATCAGCGCCGCGTCGGCACGGCGAGCGCTGGCCGGACGGGCAGCCTGTGCCTTGACCTTGGCCCGGGCATTAACCGTGGTAAGTCGCTTTTTCGATCTTGCGTCCGACATCCATGTTCCCCGGCACATGCTGAACTCAAGGCGCGGCAAAGCAGGAGCGGTTCGCCCCAGCAATCTCACCTCGTAGGTTTTCGTGAACCGGTGTGACGGGGCGCCCGTCGATCGGACGCCCCGAAACTGCGAACCTACTTCTGGATGCAGGTGTCGGCCGTATCCTTGGTGCACTCGTCGAGACCGGTGAAGACCGGATCGGCGACCGGCTTGCCCTCGATCAGGTCGATCATCACCGAGGGCGCCTTGTAGCCCATCTCGAACGGCCGCTGGCCGACCAGCGCGGTCACCAGACCCTCCTTGGCGATCGCCACTTCCTCACCGATCGTATCGGCCGCACCGATGACGAACTCGTTCTTGGCGATCTTATCGGCCATCGGCTTGAACAGGTCGCGATAAGGCTGCGGCGCCCCGAACAGCGGCCAGCCGCCCATGATGCCGAAAGCGTCGAGATCGGGATTGGCGGCGAGGATATCGGTCATCGCCTGCACGCCCTTGGCACCGTCGTCATTGGTGAACACCGGGCAGCCGGCGACCTCGGTCCAGCCGCCCTCGCCGGCGAGCGCCGGGAGATCTTTCTGGCCGGAAAGCGCGTCGCGCATGCCCTGGGCGCGCCGCAGGATATTGTCAGCCGCCGGATTGCCCTCAATGGTGCAGATCTTGCCACCCTCCGGCTTCCCCTTCTTGATGTACTCACCGATCTTGTAGCCCATCAGGTAGTTGTCGGTGCCGAGATAGGTCTTGCGCAGCGCCGCATCTTCCTTGCTGAGGTCGGCGTCGAGCGTCATGATCGGGATCGACGGATTGGCGCTTTTGATCGTTTGCGCGATCAGCGGCGCGTTGGACGGCGAAATGGCCATCGCCACTGTGTCCGGCTTGCTCAGCATGTCCTGAACGATCTGGGCTTCGCCGGCCTCATCCGAGGTCGACGCCGGGCCGGTGTAGAAGCATTCATACTCCGAGTTGGCGTTTTCCGAGTTCCATTTCTGGCAACCCTGGTTGATGGCCTCGAAGAACGGATTGTCGAGCCCCTTCACCACGATGACGAGCTGTTTCTTGGCCATAGCCGGCCCGGCGCCCAACGCCAGCATGGCGACGGCAGCGAGCAATAGTGATTTCCTCATTTCAGTCCTCCCTTGAAACAGACGGACACGGCGTGCCCGCCACACAGACCAGCCCGGATCCGCGATGACAGAGGTTCGTTTCGCGAGCGCTCTTGTCGCCAAGCCGGGCCGATAAGTATTTCCAGATGCAGCCGCAGACCAGCGCGGTACGGACGCTGCCAGATCCTCGACCGATAAACCTCCGCCGATTCCGCCGGCGCACCGGAACAGAAGATCGGCATAATCTCCTCCGACGCTTAGCTAATATCGGCTTGCGACCAACGTCAATTCCTATTTGTCCTACAAAACGGATTTTTCGAAAGAAGCCGCTGTTGACGGCAAGGGGGCATGTGCGTAAATGGGCGAAAGCGCTGTTCCCGGGAGGAGCTGGGAAGAGCGAAGCCGCGGCAGAACCGCTGGCCGGAAGCACGGGGAGGAAGCAGTCTGGTGTCGGTTCTCGAACTCGCCAACATCTCGAAACATTTCGGCGCCATCCAGGCCGTCAACGACGTTTCGCTGTCGATCGAGGCCGGACAGGTGGTCGGCCTGATGGGCGATAACGGCGCCGGCAAGTCGACGCTGGTCAAGATGATCGCCGGCAATTTCCGCCCGAGCCACGGCACGATGCAGATGGACGGCAAGGAGCTGATCCTGCACAAGCCGGTGGAGGCGCGCCAGCACGGCATCGAGATCGTCCATCAGGATCTGGCGCTGTGCAACAATCTGACGGCCGCCGCCAACGTCTATCTCGGGCGCGAGCTGCGCCGCGGCGTCGGGCCGTTTCGCATCCTCGACTATGCCGCGATGTACAAGCGCGCCGGCCAGATTTTTGCCGTGCTGAAATCCGAAACCCGCCCGCGCGACTTGGTCAAGCAGATGTCGGGCGGCCAGCGGCAAGCGGTGGCGATCGCCCGCACCATGCTTTCGCAAGCCAAGATCGTGCTGATGGACGAGCCGACGGCGGCGATCTCGGTTCGCCAGGTCGCCGAGGTGCTGAACCTGATCCGCCATTTGCGCGACCAGGGCATAGCGGTCGTGCTGATCAGTCACCGCATGCCCGACGTCTTTGACGTGGCCGACCGCGTAATCGTCATGCGGCGCGGCCGCAAGGTTGCCGACAAGACGATCGCGTCGAGTTCGCCCGAGGAAGTCACCGGGCTCATCACCGGCGCCATCGAACAGGTTTGATGTCAGCGGTTCACCACGCAAGCAGATAAAGGTCGACGATGGCAGTAACTCTTGACCAGACGATCGCGCAGAAACAGCACACTTTGCTGACCAGGGTGTTTGCCAGCCAGACGTTCTGGGTGGTGATCGCGGTCATCCTCGCCTGTCTGTTCCTGTCCGTCGCCACGGATTCCTTCGCCACGACGAAGAACCTCTACAACATCACCCGTAACGTCACCTTCGTCGCCATCGTCGCGCTGGGCATGACCTTCGTCATCATCACCGGCGGCATCGACCTTTCGGTCGGTTCGGTGCTTTGCCTGTGTTCGATGGTGCTGGCGGTGACCATGCATGCCGGCTACGGCATCGAGATCGGCATTGCCGCTGCAATCGCGACAGCGCTGATCATCGGCGCCTTCAACGGTATCTTGATAGCCTATCTCGGCTTTCCGCCCTTCGTGGTGACGCTCGGCATGCTGTCGATTGCGCGCAGCCTTGCCATGGTCGCCTCCAACAACACCGTCGTCTTCCAGTTCGGGCCGGATCACGACAAGCTTCTGGCGCTGGGCGGCGGCGCCTTTGTGTTCGGCATCGCCAATCCGGTGCTCTACACGATCGTGCTGGCACTGATCACCGGCTTCGTCCTGCGCTGGACGAAATTCGGCCGGCACATCTTCGCCATCGGCGGCAACGAGCATGCGGCGACGCTGACCGGCGTTCCGGTGCGCCAGATCAAGGTCGCGGTCTATATGATCTCGGCGCTGGCGGCCGGTATCGCCGGCATCATCCAGACCGGCTGGCTTGGCGCCGTCACCACCAATCTCGGCAACGGCATGGAGCTTCAGGTCATCGCCGCGACCGTCATCGGTGGCGCCAACCTGGCCGGCGGCATGGGCACGGCCTTTGGCGCCGTCGTTGGCGCGGCGCTGATCGAAGTGATCCGCAACAGTCTCGGCCTGCTCGGCATCAATGCCTTCTGGCAAGGCGTGTTCATCGGCGGCGCCATTCTGCTGGCGGTCCTGTTCGACCGGCTCCGCAATTTCAGGCGCAACGAATAGACCGGGGGGTGACGAACGCTATTCGTTTCCCTTGCTATCGCTCAGTCTGAAAATCGGCCGGTACGGCCCATGACGGGCCCCAGGCGTGCGCATGTGCCTTGACGCAGGCCCGGACTGAGCCGCACTATCCCAATTGCAGGCGAAGGGAGGCCAGTCGCCTGCGGGAGGATATACCCATGACGGAAGCGATCAGGCTCTACTGGGGCCGGTTCGGACATGTCTCTGTCCTGAACGTCGCCAGCGACTTCGTCACCCATGCCCATGTCGAGGCGCATATCATCATCTGGCTGGAAGGCACGGCCGGCGAGATGACCATCGGTCGCGAAACGGTGCGGCTTGGGCCCGGCACCGCCGCCGGCATCAATTCCTTCCAGCCGCACAGCCACGCTTTGTCCAGCGACGGCCGGCCCGGCCTGTTCCTCGCCTTCTACATCGATCCGGACTGGGCGCGCCGGCGCCGCGACCTGCCGTCTTCCGCGCCGCTATTTTCAGCACCGGCGATCACGCTGGAGCCCTGGCTGTACAAGGCGGCAGCCAACCTTCTCGACCATCTCAGCGACAATGAGAGCATCGACGACATCGCCAATTACGAGATCGAGCGCTTCATCGACAGCGTGCTCGACGCCGCCGACGCCTCGGCACCGCAAGTAGCACGCGCCCGCGTCCACACCATGCAGGATTTCCGTGTCCGCAAGGCGATCCAGCTGATGAAGGCCAATGTCTGCGAGCGTATCTGCTTCGACGATGTGGCACGCAGCGTCGGCCTGTCACGGCCGCATTTCTTCGCGCTGTTCAAGGAGCAGACCAATCTGACGCCCAATGTCTACTGGAACACGTTGCGCATGGAGGAAGCGGTGCGGCAGTTGCAATGGTCGCAGGAGCCGCTGATCTCGGTCGCCTGCAATCTCGGCTTCACCACGCAGGGCAATTTCTCGCGCTTCTTCCGCGACCATGTCGGCGTTCCGCCGACACTCTATCGCGAGGCGGCGCGGGCCATTTCCTGAACCATTTTCAGACTTATTGATAGGCGGTCAAGACGCTTTGATAAGCGCCACCGGGCTCGCCGCCCTACCCTCGCGACACAGATATTTGCAAGGGGCCGATCATATGGCGAAAGTCACCATCTCCAGCGTCATCGACGCGCCGGTCGAAAAGGTCTGGGCGCGCATACGCGACTTCAACAGCCTGCCGAGTTGGCATCCGCGTATGGTGGAAAGCCATATCGAGGATGGCAAGGATGCCGGCACGATCGGCTGCGTGCGCAACTTTCAGCTCGCCAGCGGCGCCCGCATCCGCGAAAAGCTGCTCGACTTCTCCGACGGCAATTTCCTCGTCAGCTACTCCATCCTGGAGACACCGCAGCCGCTGACCAACCACAAGGCGACGCTGCAGCTGCGGCGGGTGACCGATGGCGACCGCACCTATGCCGAATGGACCGCCAGCTTCGACGCGCCCCCGAAAGAAGCCGACAAGCTGGCCGAGGGCATGGGCGCCAACGTCTTCCAGGGCGGTTTCAACGCTTTGAAAAGTCATTTCGCCGGCCAAAGTTGAGCAAAAGGAGCCTTCCATGGCGCTCGCCCTGCAGACTTTCTCGACGGTCAAGGCCGCAAATGCGGCGCTGAAAGCCGCCGGCACCCGATATCTCGGCGGCGGCACGCTGGTCGTGCGCGCCGCCAATGAAGGCGATGTCTCGGTCTCCAGCCTAATCAGGTCGACCGACCCGGCGCTGTCGGCGATCACCGTTTCCGGCGGCAAGGTCCGCATCGGCGCTTCAGTGACCATGGCAGCGATCGCCCGTCACCCGGATCTGTCTTCCCTTAGCCAAACGGCGCGCGCCGTTGGCGGCCCGGCGATCCGCAACATGGCGACCGTCGGCGGCAACCTCTTCGCCCCGGCGCCCTATGGCGACTTCACCGTGGCGCTGCTGGCACTGGACGCAACCGTCAATATCGACGACGGCGAGCTACCGATCGAAACCTTCATGGCAAAACGCGAAAGCAACCACGCCATCATCACCGCAGTTGGATTTACGTTGCCGGCGGAAGGGTTTCGCTTCTTGAAAGTGTCGAGGATCAAGCCGAAGGGCGTCTCGGTGCTGAGCATCGCCGCCGTGCTGGAACAGGCACCGGACGGAACCGTGTCTTCGGCACGGATAGCGCTTGGCTGCATGGCCGACCGGCCGATGCGTGCGACGGCGGCGGAGAAGGCGCTGCTCGGCAGGACGCTCACCAGCGATGGCATCGCGCCGGCGCTTGCTGCGGCCGGCGATGGCACCTCGCCTGTTACCGATCCGATCGCCAGTGCCTGGTATCGCAACGAAGTCCTGCCGGTCCATCTCGGCCGGCTGCTGCTCGGCTGAAACATCCAGGAGAGCGCCGCTTGCCCACGAACAGGCGCGCAAGGAGGAAACATGGCAAAGGTCCCGGTTCAGCTCACGCTCAACGGCGCGGAGAAGGCCGAATTCATCGACAGCGGCACGACGCTGCTCAACGCACTGCGCGACAAGATCGGCGACACCTCACCGAAAGGCGGCTGCCATCAAGGCACATGCGGCGCCTGCTCGGTCATCATCGACGGTGAGCTCCGGCTCTCCTGCCTGACGCTGGCCGAAATCTGCAACGGGGCGGCCATCACCACGACGTCGGGGCTTTCGGAAGGCGGCGTTCTGCATCCGCTGCAGCGGGCCTTCCTCGACGCCTTCGCCACCCAATGCGGCTTCTGCACGCCGGGCATGATCATGGCCGCCAAGGTGCTGCTCGACCACACGCCGAACCCCAGCCGCGACGAGGTGGTCGAGGCGCTGTCGGGCAATATCTGCCGCTGCACCGGCTACGAGCCGATCATCCAGGCTGTGCTGACCGCCGCGCGATCCAATTCGCAGAACGCGGCTTGAGGGGAGTCAAAAAGATGGAACTCCGCAAGAGCTACTTCGCCGACCAGCGCATGGACGATCTGCACGAGATCGGCCAGCCCAGGCCGCGCTCGGATTCCCCCAGTCACGTCACCGGCAAGACCGCCTATTTCGCCGACCGCAATTTTCCCGGCATGCTGCATCTGAAGATGGTGCGCAGCCCGCATCATCACGCCCGCATCAGCAGCATCGACACTTCAGAGGCCGAGAAACATCCGGGCGTCGTCAAGGTGCTGACCGCCAAGGATGTGCCGCACAATGTCTACACCATCCTGATCCTGATCCAGATCGGGCCGGAAGACGAGACGGTTCTGGCCGACGGCAAGGTGCGCTGGAAAGGCGAGGCCGTGGTGGCGGTGCTGGCCGAGACCGAGCGTGCCGCGCAGGAAGCGGCGGCCAAGGTCAAGGTCGATTACGAGGTGCTGCCGGCAGTCTTCGACATGGAGGAGGCGCTGAAGCCCGGCGCGCCGATAGTGAACGAATATCACGGCCGGAACTATTACCTCTATGACAGCGGCGAATGCCGCAAGGTGCGCTTCGGCGATGTCGAGGCCGGCTTCGCCGGGGCCGATCACGTGCTCGAACAGACCTACCAATCCTCGCCGATCGAACACGCGCCGACCGAGACGACCGGCTGTATCGTCGCGCCGGAGGGCAATGACCGCTTCACCTGCTACACCAACACCCAGGCGATGTTCTTCACCCTCGACAACGCCTCGATCATCCTGCAGATGCCTGGCAACAGGCTGCATTTCGTCGGCGGCACCGTCGGCGGCGGTTTTGGCGGCAAGGTCGACGTCATCGTTGAGCCGATCGCCATCCTCGGCGCCAAGCTGACCGGGCGGCCGGTCTCCTTCATCTACAGCCGCGAGGAGGAGATGCAGATCTCCTCGCCGCGCGCCGCCGAAAAGGTCGTCATCAAGGACGGCGTCATGAAGGACGGCCGCATCGTTGCCCGCAAGGTCACCGGCTACACCGATGCCGGCGCCTATTCGCGCCACTCGCCCTATGGCGCGCAGAAAGGCGCTGGCCACTATCCCGGCCCCTATACGATCCCGAATGTCTGGATCGACACCTACTGCGTCTACACCAACCGCACGCCCTCCTCCGCCATGCGCGGCTTCGGCGTCACCATCGGCGATTTCGCGCTGGAGGTGCAGATGGACAAGCTCGCCCGGCTGATCGGCATGGATCCGCTCGAATTCCGCTTCATTAACGCCTACCGCGACGGCGACATGAAGGCACACCGCCAGCCGACCGAGGGCGCTGCGCTGATCGAGTGCATGCAGGAAGCCTCACGCGCCGCCAACTGGCCGGTGGCGGAGAAGTTCATGGCGATGTCGTCCTACGCGAAGGGAGTTTGAGATGGCGATCAGGCGTGGACGCGGCGTCGCCGCGATCAACTATCCGACCGGCATGAATCTCGGCGGCGACCCGACCCAGGCGCTGGTCCATTCGACACCGACCGGCCATTTCATGGTGACGCTGTCGAGCGTCGATCTCGGCCAGGGCATGAAGCAGATCATGGCGCAGATCTGCGCCGAGACGATCGGCGTGCCGACCGACCGCGTCGTCGTCGACACCGCCGACACCGACACCGGCCCGCACTGCATGGGCACCTTCGCCTCGCGCGGCACGCATCGCGCCGGCAACGCCGTTATCCAGGCGGCCAGGGAAGCCCGCCAGGTGATGCTGGAAGTGGCGGCCGAGGAATTGGAAGTGAATGCGTCGGACCTCGAGACCGACGGTCAGGGCAATATCCTGGTCAAGGGTGCGCCGCAGAAGTCGATCTCGATCTTCGATGTCGCGCTGTCGGCGCATTTCAAGCGCGGCCGCTCGATTTCCGGCCGCGGTATGTTTCTCATCCCGCGCTCCTACCCGGAGATGGAGACCGGCGCGATGAAGCCGTCGACCTGCTACGCCCATGCCTGCACGGTGGCCGAGGTCGAGGTCGACGACGAGACCGGCGAGGTCACCGTGCTGACCGTCAAGAACGTCTTCGAGATCGGCCGCGCGCTGAACCCGAAAATGGTCGAGCAGCAGCTCGTCGGCGGCTCGTGGATGGGCATCAGCCATGCGCTCTACGAGACGACTGAACCATATTATCCCAATCGCGATCATGGCGGCACCGACTTCAACCAGTATCTGATGCCGGGTCCTGGGGATCTTGCGCAAACCGAGATCATCGTGCTGGAACGGCCATCGGCCGACGGACCGTACGGCGCCAAGGGGCCGGGCGAAATGTGCGCCAACCCCCAAATCCCTGCGGTCGCCAATGCCGTCTTCGACGCAGTCGGCGTGCGCATAGATACGCTGCCGATCACGCCGGAACGCATCCTGCGCGCGCTGAAGGCGCAAGCCGACACCGCGAACTGAGTGCTGGAAATGCCCAAGAGAAGCGCCGAGACTGTCGCGACCTCGCCGGAGGCGGTGGCGTCGCACCTCGCCGCCTCGCACTATCTGGCCGATGAAAGCCTGGCGACTGCCGTGTTCCTGGCGATAAAGCTGGGCAAGCCGTTGCTGCTCGAAGGCGCGCCCGGCGTCGGCAAGACCGAAGCGGCGAAGGCGATAGCCGAACTGCTCGGGCGCGACCTCGTGCGGTTGCAATGCTATGAGGGCATCGACGCCGCGCATGCGCTCTACGAATGGAACTATCAGCGCCAGCTGCTCGCCATCCGCCACGCCGGCGAGCATGAGGTCGACATCTATGACGACCGTTTCCTGATCGCGCGGCCGCTGCTGCAGGTGCTGAAGGCCCCGGAAAAGCGCGTGCTGCTGGTCGACGAGATTGACCGTTCGGATCATGAGTTCGAAGCGCTGCTCTTGGAATTCCTTTCCGATTTCCAGATCAGCATTCCCGAGCGCGGCACCATCCGTGCCAAGGCGCAGCCGATCGTCATCCTGACTTCGAACCGCACGCGCGAGCTGGCCGAGGCGCTGCGTCGCCGCTGCGTCTACCACTGGATCACCTATCCCGACGCCGAGCGCGAGGCCGCCATCATCATGCTCCGTGCCGGTGACGTCGCAGAGGCCACGGCGCGTGCGGTGGCTTCTGCCGTGCACGATATCCGCGCCCGCCCGCTGGCCAAACCGCCGGGCATCGCCGAAGCGGTCGAATGGGCGAACGCCGCGACCATCCTCGAAAAGGGCGGCACTCCTTGGCCGGAAGCGTTCCGCCGCGCCATTGGCGTGCTGATCAAGGACGAGGAAGACCTGTCCTATATCGCCCCCGAGCTTGGCCGGATCGTCGAGGAGGCACTGGCGTGACGGGTGGCGTCAACGACCCCTTCGCCCCGTTCACGGGGAGAAGCTGCCCCGAAGGGGCGGATGAGGGGCAGCGCCAAACGCGAATGTCGACGCCGCCCCTCACCTGCCTGCCGGCATTCTCTCCCCGTGAACGGGGAGAGGAGACCTTGCCGCGGGCGGCTGCACCTCTCCTCGGCTTTGGCCGGCTGCTGCGCCGCTTCGGCTTTTTGATCGCTCCAGAGCAAATCTCCGGCTTCATGCAAGCCGTGACGCTGCTTGGCCCGCGCTCGATGGTCGATATCCACGAAGCCGCCCTTGCCACGCTGGCGCCGCCGCCCGACCGCCGCGACGAATTCGAGGCGCATTTCCAAAGCCATTTCTACGGCAACACCGCGGCCGTGGTCGAAGGCGAGGCCGACGAGCAAACCCGCATCAAGGACGACGGCGGCACCAGCGATGAAGAGATCGAGGTGGCGCACCAGGAGGAAGGCGGCGAGCTATCGTCCGGCGCCGAACAGTTGAGCGCCCGCGACTTCCAGCGCGACGGCGACAGGCTTGCCGCCTTCCGCCGCAAGCTCGCTACCGCTTTGCCCGCCCGCCGCTCCTTTCGCACCGTGCGCACGCGCGCGCGTGGCAAGCTCGATCTGCGCCGTTCGCTCCGCGAAATCGTCAGTGCCGATGGCGACATACCGTCGCCGCTGCTGCGCCGCCGGCAGACCGTGCCGCGCAAGCTGCTGATCCTGATCGACGTGTCCGGTTCGATGAAGCTGCACACGTCGGACTACCTCAAGCTGGCGCATGCGGCGGTGCAAGGTGCGGACCGGGCTGAAATTTTCACCTTCGGCACGCGGCTGACCCGCATCACAGCGGCACTGCGCATTCGCGACCGCGACCAGGCGCTAGCCCGCGTGGCAGCACTGGTCGACGACTGGGACGGCGGCACCCGCATGGGGCCGACGCTGCTCGCCTTCCTGTCGGTGCCGCACTTTTCCGCTTTCGCGCGCGGGGCGGCGGTCATCATCCTGTCGGATGCGCTGGAGCGCGGCGACCATGCCGAGCTGGAAACGGCGATGCGCCGGCTGAGTGCCCGCGCCTTCCGGCTTTCGCTGGCAACGCCACTGGCCGGCGACCCGCGCTTCCAGCCGGCAACGGCAGCGCTTCGCGCCATCCTGCCGGTGCTCGACGATCTCGTCGACGGCTCGTCGATCGCCGATCTCAGCGATTTCATCCTGTCGCTAGCCCGCCCTGCCCCGGCGGCCGCAGCAATCTGGAAAAGGGTTTCATGATGCAGAAGGCGATCGACGCGCATTTCCACATCTGGCGCCAAAAGGACCAGCCCTGGCTTCGCGGGCCGATGGTGCCGCGCATCTTTGGACCTTACGAGCCGATCCGCCGCGACTATCCGATCGAGGAATTCCTTGCCGATCAGCAAGGCTCAGGCGTCGAGAAGGCGGTCTATGTCCAGACCAACTGGGCCAAGGAGGATTTCGAGGCCGAGGTCGCCTTCCTGCAGAAGACAGCCGACGAGACCGGCTGGCCGCATGCCATCGTTGGCTATGCCGACATGACGGTGGACGATATCAGGCCCCAGATCGACCGGCTGATCAGGTATCCCCTGCTGCGTGGCGTGCGCATGCAGCTGCACTGGCACGAAACGCCGGCCTTCCGCTTCGCCGCAGCACCGGATCAGGTGATCGACCCGAAGGTGCGGGCCAATGTGGCGCGGCTGAAAGACTACGGACTGTCCTTCGATCTGCAGCTTTTCCCCGCCCAGATGAAGGACGGGCTGACGCTGGTCGGCGAGAACCCCGATACCAATTTCATCCTCACCCACGCTGGCATGCTGACCGGCATGGAGCCGAAGACCACGGAGGCCTGGAAGACCGGCCTGCGCACGCTGTCAGCGGCACCTAACCTCTACGCCAAGCTGTCCGGTCTCGGTACTTTCGTCCACCGCAACGACCCGGCGCTGATCGCCTATATCGTCGACAACGCGATCGATATTCTGGGCAGCGACCGCCTGATGTTCGGCTCGAACTTCCCGATCGAAAAGCTATGGACCAGCCACGCCGAACTGATCAACGCGCACCGCGACGCGGTGGGCAGACATGGCGCGGCGGCAGAGGCCGACATCTTCTGGAGTACGGCGGAGAAGGTATATCGGCCGGTGTAGCGCGGCGTTTCCCTTTGCTCCTTCACGTCAAACGTTTGATTCTTCGTGCGAACAGACGTCGCTAATGCTCGGCTGCGCAAATAGTTTTTCTTTTGTCACCGACACAGGACAGACGCCATAGGCGGGATGATCGTCGAATCCAGAAGCTGCATGAAGAAGGCGACGGCGACGATCAGCGCCCCCGCGCCTGCCGCGCCGCCGTAGCGGTTTCGGGCAAGGGTTTGTTTTCGGGAATAGCGGTCATCCGCAGAACTGTGCGAAAGTTTTTCCCGCGCCACCGGGAACCAGGCAATGTCCGGCAAATCGATGACGCATCGGTTTGAACAGCATTTGGGCGGCGCCGTCCAGATATGGACCAACAAACTTTCGTGTCGTATCGCGACCTGTTATGCGATGACTGGACCCATCGAACCAGCCTTTGACACTTCGCGATTTCGTTTCGCCTCTTCTGACCAGAACCCCTCTTCATCAGGACCAATCTGCGCATGAAGCCCATCTACATCGACTATCTGAACGCCCTCGACATTGAAGCGCTTGGTATGACCGACGCGGAAATCGTCGAAGCGGTCGAGGCCGGGCTGGTGGCGCAGGGCAACGGCCAGACCGTGATCGAGCCGCGCGTCCATCTCGAGCCGGACCCGTCCTTCAACGGCCATTTCAATGTCCTGCGCGGCTACGTCGCGCCGCTCGATGCGGCGGGAGTCAAGATCGTCGGAGATTATGTGGACAATTACCTGCACGGCCTGCCTTCGGAATTCGGCATTCTCAACCTGTTCGATCCGCGCACCGGCACGCCGCGCGCCATACTCGACGCCACCGTGATCACCGACATGCGCACCGGTGCGGTCACCGCCATTGGCGCGAAACATCTGGCGAAAAAAACGTCGAAGGTTCTCGGCCATGTCGGCGCGCGCGGCACGGCCTACTGGAACGTGCGCCTCCTCGACCATCTCTTCGACTTCGACGAGATCCGCGTGCATTCGCGCCGGCCGGAAAGTCGCGACAGCTTTGCCGCCAAGCTGTCCGCCGATCTCGGCAAGAAGGTCACGGCGGTCGCCGACTGGCGCGCTTGCGTCGAGGGCGCCGACATCGTCGTCGAGGCCTCGCGGCTGCCGGAACCGCAGCCGCTGCTGAAGACCGCATGGATCAAGCCCGGCGCCCTGGTGATGCCCTACGGCACGATGAGCGCGGTGGAGCTGTCGTTGACCGACATCATGGCAAAGATCGTCGTCGACGATTGGGGCCAGTGCAAGGGCGGCAAATTCGGCTCGCTGCGCGCCCATGTCGAGACCGGACGCCTGAGCGAGCAGACGCTGCACGCCGAACTTGGCCAGATCGCCGCCGGCCTCAAGCCGGGGCGCCAGAGCGACGACGAAACGATCCTGTTCTGGCATCGCGGCCTGTCGCTCTCCGATATCGCGCTGGGTAAGGCGATGCTGGCCAAGGCGCAGGCGCAAGGCATCGGCCAGCGGCTGCGTTTCGCATGAATGCGCTCATCCTCACCGGAGCCGGCGTTAGCGTCGAGGATGTCGCGGCGGTTGCCCGCGACGGACGCAAGGTGGAAGTGGCATCCATTGTCATCGACAGGCTGGACAGAGCGCGCAAGGTGCTCGACCGCGCCGCCGCTTCTGGTCAGCCGATCTATGGGCTCAACACCGGGCTCGGCGCCAATCTCGGCGTATCGGTCAGCGGCGACGCCAGCGCCTTCCAGCGCCAGTTGCTGGAAGGCCGCAGCGGCGCGGTGGGAGACGCGCTGCCGCAAGACATCGTGCGCGCGACGATGCTTGCCCGCGCGGCGATGTTTTCGGCCGGCGGTTCGGGCATTTCGTTGGAGGTCTTCGTCGCACTCATCGATGCGCTCAATGCTAGCGTGCATCCGGTGATGCCGTCGCTGGGCTCGATCGGCGACAGCGACCTGGTGCTGATGGCAACGCTCGGCCGCATGCTGACCGGCGACGGCGAAGCCGACTTTCAAGGCCGGCGCATGCCGGCGGCCAAGGCGCTGGCAATGGCGCGCCTCGCCTCCGTCAGCCTCGCTCCCAAGGACGGGCTGTCGCTGATAAGCGCCTCGGCGGTGTCCGCCGGCAGCGGGGCGCTGGCGGTGGCCGACGCACTGTCCGCCTTCGCACAACAGCAGCAGGCGGGTGCGCTGACCATCGAAGGTATCGGCGCCAACCAGACGATCCTCGATCCGCGCTTGCAGGCAGCGCGACCGGCCGCTGGCCAGCAGCAGGCTGCAAAGGGCTTGCGCGATCTGCTGGCACGCGACGAGACCCCGGCACCGGCCACCTTGCAGGACCCCCTATCGATCCGCTGCATGCCGTCGATCCATGGCGCGCTGCTACAGGCAATCGATCAGGCCAGGCAAGCCGTCGAGATCGAGCTCAACGCCGCCGCCGACAACCCGCTGGTGCTGGGCCACGACGCCATGGTGCTGTCGACCGGCAATTTCCACACCCCGTCGCTGTCGCTTGCCTTCGAGACGCTTGGCCTTGCCATCGCTCAATGTGCGGCTGCCTGTGCTGCCCGCTTCATCCAGCTCACCAGTTCAGGCCGCAACGGCCTACCCAAATACCTGTCGCCGGTCGGCGGCGCTTCGGCCGGCTTCGTGCCGCTGCAAAAGACAATGACCGCCATTCTCGCCGCCATCCGCCACAAGGCCAACCCGGTGATGCTCGACTTCCTGCCGGTCTCGGAGGGCGTCGAGGACCACGCGACGCAAGCTCCGCTGGCCGTTTCGAAATGCGGCGACATGATCGTGCTGTGGCAGCGACTGATCGCCTTCGAACTGATGGCGGCCGCACAGGCCGTAGACTTGCGCGACGGGCTGACGCTGGCGCCGGGCACAGCGGGAATTCACGCAGCCGTGCGTGCCCTCGTCGCGCCGCTAAAGGAAGACAGAGCGCTGGGTATTGACGCGGAGGCGCTTTACGCTGCGCTGGGCACCGGAACATGGCTACCATAGCGCCGTGCGTCGCATATGCCGGCTGACGATATTGTCGAGCAGGTCCTAGCTGACGCGTTTCATCCGGCGTCGATCTTCTCCATGAACAGACCGAGTTGGTCCGGGTCCATATGCACCACATGCTTGTCTTCGGGATAGGCCAGGCTGTTCACGTCGGCGACATATTCGGAGAAAGCAGCCACGCGTTCCGCCTGCAGGCGGTCATATTCGGCGGCGAAATTGCGGTACACCTTGGAATGGCGAGGCATGTGGCCACGGTTCTGGCCAAGGATATCGTCGGCGAACAAATATTGCGCGTCGCAGCCGGTGCCCGCCCCCATCGACTGCATGATCAGCGAGGTCCGCTCCGAAATTGCCTTGGCCACCTCGACCGGCACTACTTCGATCTCGGCGCCGACCGCGCCTGCGGACTCGTACTGCTTGACTGCCTCGAAAATCTGCATGGCGCTGTCGGCGGTCTTGCCGACGGCCTTGAAGCCGCCGGTCCAGGTGGCGCGCGACGGGATCAGGCCGACATGGCCGATCACCGGTATCGCGTCGTCGGCAAGGCGCTTAACGGTGGCAAAGCCGGCGCTGCAATAGACCGCGTCGGCACTCGCCTTGTAGAGCCGAAACGCCCAGCGGACAAAGTCGTCGGCTGTGCCGATCTCGTAGAAATTGTCGCCCGGCATGGTGAACAGGCTGGGCGCGGCATCGCGATATTGCGGGTTGAGCACCAATTCCGGCGGCACCGAGACGATGTCGATCCCCGCCCGTTCGGCGGCTTCGGCCTCGTCCATCGTCAAAACGCGCAGCATGGTCAGTTGCCGCTTGCCCTTCATGGCGCGCAGATCGGCGATCGTGGGTCTTTTACGGCTCATCGATTTTGGTCCCTTTGTTGCGTGTATTGAAGCGGGTCAGCTTTCGATTAGCATGATCTTTTCCGAACCGAGGGTCAGCGAAGCAAGAACCGGTTCCCGCTTTTCGCTGACGCGGACCTCCGGTTCGGGATCATGCTCTAGATCTGGATCATCACCTTGCCAGCTTCGATCTTGACCGGATAGGTCTGCAGATTGACGCAGACGGGAGCCCCTTTGGCTTGGCCGGTCTTGTAATTGAAGCGGCCATTGTGCTTCGGGCATTCGATGATGTCGTCCATGACAAGCCCGTCGGCCAGGTGGGCCTTCTCATGCGTGCAAAACCCGTCTGTGGCGAAGAATTCGTCATCAGGGGAACGGTAGATCGCGAAGGTGCGGCCGCTATGGTCGAAGCGGATGACATCCTCTTCTTCGACATCGTCCACAGCGCACGCTTCGACCCAATCGGCCATCTCTATTTCTCCTGAAACTTCCGCATTGCGGCGGTGCGCAGCGTCTATTCCGCCGCCGCCGACATGTTCACCCCGTGGAACTCGCCACGATAGGGCCGCGCCGTCGGCGGCAGTTCGCGCTTGAGGAAATAGTCCTCATATTTGAGCTGCCTGAGCAGGACCGGCCAGACCTCGCGATAGGCATGCCATATTGACGGGTTCGGCTCAGGCAGATCGTGCTTGATCAATTCATGCAGCCTGGGCAGCGCGTGATAGGGCACCATCGGGAACATGTGATGCTCCACGTGATAGTTCATGTTCCAGTAGATGAACCGACTGATCGGGTTCATGTACACGGTCCTGGTGTTGAGCCGGTGGTCGACCACGTTGTCGGCCAGCCCGATGTGCTGCAGCAGGCCGGTCAGGACCATGTGCCAGGTGCCGTACAGGCGCGGCACGCCGATCAGCACCAGCGGCACCCATGACCGCATGGTGAGGGCGAGCGCAATCGTGGCGATATAGATGGCGACATGCCAGCGCGCGGCGATGACGGCCTTGTGCTGTTCCATCTCGGGAACGTAGCTTTTCTCGTCGGGCGTCAGTTTGCCGAACGCTTGGCGTACCAGCGCCGGAAGCGAATAGCGAAAATCGAGGATACCGGTGAAAGCGAGCGCCGCACGCAAGAGGTCCGGCGGGCGCATCACGGCAATCTCGGCATCGCGTCCGACGATGATCGTATCGGTGTGGTGTCTGGCATGGCTCCAGCGCCAGGTCACCGGATTGCGCATCAGCATGAAGCTGGCGATCTGGTAGACCACATCATTCATCCAGCGCGTTCGGAAGGCAGTGCCATGACCACATTCGTGCCAGCGCGAGTCGCTGGAGGAGCCGTAGAGCACGCCATAGACGAAGAAGAACGGCACGCACCACCAGGTGCCCCAGAAATAAATGCCGCCGGCAGCTGAACCCAGGATGGCGACGCTCCAGATGATCGTGTCGCGGATCGCCGGTCCATCCGACCGTTGCATCAACTCCTTGATCGCCTTGCGGGAGACGTCGGTGTGATACCACTCGGCCGAAGCCAGCCCCGTCTCGATCGCCCTGCGTGTGCTCTCGCCGACCAGGCTGTAGTCGCGCTTCACTGTGCCAGCCATTGTGACCTCCAAATCCTGATGGCCCGAGAGCCCTCCCCGCTCCGACCGGACTCAGCCTCCCAACTGGTGTTTCGCATCCTCTTCGCCATCATCGCGACCTGCCTCCGAGCACCGGAAAATTGCCCGACGGCAGCGGGTAATCCTGTTGCGGCTGCCGGGCGATCGCCGCGATCCGGCTTTCAGCGGCAGCGATGTCGCCGGTGCCATCGAGAACCCGGAACACCGCATCGTAGGAGCGGCTCTCGCCATGCTCCAGCCAGATCATCTCGCCGCGTTCGCGCGCAGCCAGATTGCCGAGCACATGATGCGTCGACGGCTCGATGCCCAGCGCATAGTGCCCTGCCTGGAAACTCTGCCACTCATAAGCACAAGGCAACTGATCCTTGCGGGTCACGACTTCCAGCCCAAGGCCAAGACGGTCGTTGACCACCGCCACCGGCACTTCCCCGGCGCCGTTAGCGCCAAGCTCGTGCTGCCAGACCTGCTCTTTGAAACCCAATTGCGGCGCCGGCACTGTGCCGTAGCCGACCTTCTGCGCCTCGTAGCGCTCGCCGGCATGCCCGGCCCACACAACGTCACGGATCGGCGCCAGATAGCGAGACCCCTCGTCGAGCAACGGATGGCCGACATTGATGTGGTAGAAATACATATGCGGCGTCCGGCTGAACCCGTGATTGACGACGCGGTCCCAAAGCCGGATCTCGTTGCCGCCGACATCGGCTTCGATCCGCCGCAGCAGATGCAGATCCTCGCCGAACACAGTCGATTGCTGCACGATGCCTTCGGCCCACAGCACGCAGCGGTCGCCGTCCCAGGTCTCGCCGTAACCGGTCAGGCGCGCCGGAATGGTGCTGATGCGGCCATGCAGCGAATGGCGCACCGTCTTTTTCGGCGGATAATTGTAGGTGTCGGCCGGCACTTCATCCATGAACAGGATATGGTCGAGGCCACAGGTCAGCAGCAGGCCGGAAAACGACCGGGCCCAGGCCAGCCCCTCCTCACCTTCGTACTCGTGCAGACCGGGATGGCGGAAGCCGCTCGGCGAATGCCAGCCGATCGCCTGGCCCTTGAAGTCGCAATCGGCGATATCGAGCGCCCGATCGACCAGCGCGGTGAAACGCAGGCCGGAGCCGGTGCGGAATTCGAGCATGCGGATCCCGCGCTCCACGCCGTCGCCAAGCGTCATCAGCCGCACGCCGGCGAATTGCGACAGCATGCCGGACCGTTCCGAAACCTGCCGGCGCGACAGCGTCTTGCCGTAAAGCTCTACCATGTGACGGCCAGTTCCTTCACTTCGCTCTCGTCTCCTTGAGCAGGGCCGACATATCGGCGCCGGTAATGATGCTTTCCACCGTCAACAGATCGGTATCGGCGATCGTCTGCTCGGCGACGATCTCGCCGCGGCGCATGACGATAATGCGGTCGGCGACCTGAAAGACGTGATGGATGTTGTGGGTGATCAAAAGCACCGAATGGCCGGCCGCGCGCACCTCCTTGACGAAGCGCAGCACGCCGTGTGTTTCCTCGACGCCGAGATTATTGGTCGGCTCGTCGAGGATGATGACCTTGGCGGCGAACTGCATCGCCCGTGAAATGGCGATCGACTGGCGCTCGCCGCCCGAAAGCGTGCTGACCAGCGCATCGGCGTCGAGCTTTTTCGAAATGCCGACGCGCTTCAGCAGAGCCGCGGCGGCGTCGCGCAGCTTGGCGAGATCGAGCGGCGCGAACACGCCCAGCCATTTCAGATTGACCGGCTCGCGACCGAGAAAGAGATTGCGCGCGATGCTCAGGTCCGGCGCCAGCGACGTGTCCTGGTGGATGGTCTCGATGCCTAGATCCATCGGGTCGCGCGTCGAGCGGATCGAGACTTTCTGGCCGCGCACATAGATGTCGCCGCGGTCGACGGGAAACACGCCGGAGATCGCCTTGATGAGGGTGGATTTGCCGGCGCCGTTGTCGCCGAGCAAGGCCACCACTTCACCTTCATTGAGTGCAAACGATGCGCTCTTCAGGGCGCGGACGCTGCCGAAGGACTTTTGCAGATTCTGCAACCGAAGCACTTCCATTGTCAGCTCCTGGCGGCGTTCTTCTGCAGCAAAGCGTGCAGGATGAGCATGGCAAGGATGATGACGCCGACGAAGATGTTGTAGGCGAGCCCCGGCACGCCGATCAGCACGATGCCGTTGCGGATGCTGCGCAGCATCAGCGCGCCGACGATCGTGCCCAGGATCGTGCCGCGCCCGCCGGTCAGCGCCGTGCCGCCGACCACCACCATGGCGATCACTTCGAGTTCATAGCCGGTGCCGGCCACCGGTGACGCGGCAGAGATGCGGAACGCGCTGATCATGCCGGCGAGACCGGCCAGCGCGGACGTCAGGATGAACAGCCAGACCTTGACCGCATCGGCCGGCACGCCGCGCGCCACGGCAGCGTTACGGTTCGAGCCGATGGCGCTTATCCAGTTGCCGAGCTTGGCGTAGTGCAGGACGTAGATCGCCAGCAGCGACAGGCCGATGAACCACCACAAGGATGTATAGAAACGGAACGTTCCGATATTGAAGCTGCCGGCCAGCAGCGTCACGAAAAAGCCTGGCTGGTCCCAGGACTTCAGCGGAAAGCCTTGCGTGATGTAGAGCGCAGCCCCGCGCACCACGAGCAGCATCGACAGCGTGACCAGGAAGGAGGAGATGCCGATCTTGGTGACGATCAGCCCGTTGACCGCACCGATCGCTATGCAGAGCAGCAGGCCGACAAGCAGCGCGATGCCGATGTCAAACCCGCCGTTCTGCACCAGAAGCATGACCACGACCGGCGCCAACCCGAACACGGCTCCGACCGAAAGGTCGAACTCGCCCGCCGTAAGAAGCAGCGTCATGCCGAGCGCGATGATGCCGAGTTCGGGCAGGAACGCCATCATATTGGAGATGTTGAGCGGCGACAGGAAGTTGGCATCGGCAACGGCGAACACCGCCAGCAGGACAATCAGGATGACGAGCGAAGAGAATTGCGGCGAGCGGATCAGGCTCGACCTGCGTTTGGAGCGCGGCATTTCCTCTTCTGCGGCGATTGTCATGACTGCTTGGACCATATCTCAGGGTGACGCCCGCCGCCTGCGCGGCGGGCGTCAGTTTCCATCACTTGTTGTAGAGTTTCAGGATCGGTCCGACGCTTGAGGCGTCGTAGAGGCTGAACGTGTGGATGTCGTAGCCGATCGGCTCACCCGAGGCGGCGAGCCCGAGCAATGCAACCGGCATGAAGCCCTGTGCCGAAGGGAACTGCCAGGCCGCTGCGTTGACGAACCCGGCCTTGACGGATTCGGCTGTTTCCTTCGAATTGCCCCAGCCGACGACCGGGATTTTGCCAGCCGGCACGCCAGCGCCGTCGAACACCCGCTTGATGCTGGCCGCCACGGAATCGCCGAGCGCGATGATCGCCGGCGGATTGTTGGCGACCATATAGTCGGTCATCTTGGCGATGATACCGGCCGGATCGGTGCCGCAATCGACGACGTCGTATTTGATGCCGAGCGGATCGAACACGCTGGCGATGCCTTCGGTCTCGAGCTGCTGGTAGCTGGCTCCCGGCACTTCGACCGGCAGGAACACCTTGTCGCCCTGCTTCACCATCTTGTGGTCGACCAGGTATTTTGCCCAGATGGCGCCGGCCTCCTTGAGGTCAGCGCCGACATAGGCCTGCCGTCCGGTCGCCGGATCGTCGGTGTTGAAGAACACGATCGGGATGCCGGCGGCCTTGGCCGCCTTGACCTCCTCGGTCCACAGGCCTGGCTGCGCCGAGGTGGTGGCGATGCCGTCGGGCTTGGCGGCGAGCGCCGAGTTGAACGCTTCCTTCTGCGCCGCCATGTCGCCGCCGCTGAAGGAGATATTGCAGGTCACCTTGAGCTGGTCGCAGGCCTTGGTGGCGCCGGCATTCCAGTCGAGCCAGAAGGCATCCGATGGGCCGCCATGCGACAGCAGGTAGAACGTCTTTTGAGCATCCTGCGCCAGCGCCGAGCCCATGGTCACGCCGGCGAGCACGGTCGCGGCAACAGCGATTTTCGACACGAATTTCAACATTTCTCTTCCTCCCTCTTTGGTAGCCGAACCGTGCCGTCACAGCCCGTTGGCGCGGAATTTGCCGTCGAGGAATTTCTTGGCGCGCGGCACGTCATCCTCAGAAAGATGCTCGATGATAACCGGGATGTTCGGGTGCTTTTCGGCCAGCCGCCTGAGATAGAGGTCGTAGTTCAGCGAACCGAGGCCTGGCGCCGGCAGCTCGATCTCGCCGACACCGCGGAAAGTGTGGCTCTCCAGCGCGTCCTCGTCGCCGATGTCGGCGTGCTTCTCCGACTTGTCACCGCCCGAGCGCTTGACGTCCTTGGCATGGGCTATTCTGATCTTGTCGGTCAGCGTGTCGAATACCTGGTTCAGGATCTGGTCCATCCTGTCGATGTTGTGCGTCTCGAAATAGTTGGTCGGGTCCATCAAAAGGCCGAGGCCGGGATGGTCGACCTGCGCGAACATCTTCACCGTCTCCTCGACCGAGCCGACGACATTGTTGACATAGGTTTCGAGCAGGAAGACCGCGCCGTGGTCGTATGCGGTCTGGGCAAGGTCGGCGATGACCTTGCGGCATTCCTCGAACCCTTCCTCGGTCTTGTTCTTGGGATGATGCACCCAATCGGACTCGGTGTTGTAGGTGCCGGTTTCCGAGATCACGTAAGGCGAGCCGAAATCGCGCGCATTGCGGATGATCTCCTTGAGATAGCCGACACGCCTATCGCGCTCGCCTATGTCCGGATGGATGATGTTGGTGTAGCCCGACACGCAGCACACCGGCAGATTGTGGTCGCGGAAGGTGTCGCGAACAGTCCGGGCCTTTTCCTTGGTGATCTGCCCGGCCGACAGGTCGACATCCTTAAAATGGAGGTCGAGTTGCACCGTGTTGAAATCGAGCGCGCGGATCTTCTGCGCGGTTTCCTTGAGGCTGTACGGGAAATAGCCCGTGAAAATACCTGCCTGCATCATGGTGTGAAGTCCTCCCTGTAAGCGATTCAGTTGATTGAGTTTGTCGAGATTTCGGAAAGCTTGACCGTGCGGCCCTCGTCGATCGAGCGATAGCCGGCTTCGATCAGCGCCATGGTCTTGACGTTGTCGGCGACGGACAGCGCCGGCGGCGTGCCGGTCTTCACCGCGTGCTGGAGCTGCTCCATCACGCCGATGAAGGCATGCGGGAACCACATCGTGTCCCAGTTGGGCGTCATCCATTCGCCCCCGGTGGTCTCGGTCGAAGCATAGGTCAGCGTCGAGGCAGCGCCCGTCGGCCAGCCGATCGTGCCCTTGGCGACGCCCTTTGTGCCGTCGACGCGCCAGTTGATGTGCTGGTCGTCCTTGTAGCCCTCCTGGCGCGGACCGGACCAGACATCCTCCAGCGAAACGGCGAGCACGCCGGACGGGAACCGCAGCGTCGAAACGGTGATGCCGTCGGAATGGTCGAAGCGCGTGCGCGGATCTTTGCGGGTCAGCGTCGTGATCTCGTCGGGATCGCCGAACAGAAAACGCAGCACGTCGAGATGGTGGACGCTCATATTGGCAAGCGTCAGCCGGTCGTAGTTCTCGAGGAAGGTCTGCCAGTGGGGGATCGCATGCATGTCGATCTGCGCGAAGACGATGTCGCCGAGCGCGCCGCTGTCCATGATCTGCTTCAGCACGCGCATCGACTGATCGTAGCGCATGTTCTGGTTGACCGAGAGGATCTTGCCCGCCTTGGCCGCCTCGTCGCGCAACTCGATCGCATCCTTGAGCGACAGCGCCAGCGGCTTCTGCGCCAGGACCGCCTTGATGTGCTTCTGCTTCAGCGCATGGCGGATCAGCGCCGGCTGCTGGTCCGGCGGAAAGGCAAGGTCGATGATCTCGACGTTTTCGTCCTCGATCAATTGTTCCGGCGTGTCGTGGACGGTCGGGATCTCCCAGCGCCTGGCGACCTTCTCGGCACTGGCTTTGGTCCGCGAGGCGATCGCCACCACTGGAAAGCCGGCGTCCTTGTAAGCGGCAAGATGGCATTCGGCCATGATCATGCCGGCGCCGACACAGCCGATTTTGTACTCCCTGGTGCGGACATTAACGTCCGGCTCGAAGTCTTTGCTTGTCATGTGTTTCTCCCGAAGCTCGTTTCTTGCGGCCGCTGTCATCGTCCCAGTGCTGCCCCGCTTTGCCCGAAATAATGCACGCGGCCGGCCTCGCAGGATATCGCCACCATCGCGTCCGGCCTGATATCCGGCTGGCCGCGCAGCAGTGCCCTGAGGCGCGCCTGCCCGGCAGCGAGTGTCACCACGGTATAGCCGCCGAGCGGCTCGACCTCGAACACTCGCGCCGGGCGGCCCGCGCGCCCATCTGAGACTCCACCCTCCGATATTTCCCCCTCCGACCAGGCCCGCACCTTGATGTCTTCCGGCCTGAGCCCGATCTCGACGGCATCGGCCGGAGCAGCCTTGTCCGCGATACGGATCGCGCCTTCAGCCGCCTCGACGCCGCCCTCGCCGCGCACCGCCTTCAGTATGTTCATCATGGGCGAGCCGAGCAGCCGCGCCACATAAGTGCTCGCCGGCCGGTCATAGATCTCGGCCGGCGCGCCGACCTGTCTGATCCTGCCGTTCTCCAGGATAGCGATGCGGTCGGCAACCGACATCGCCTCTTCCTGGTCGTGGGTGACATAGATCAGCGTCTTGCCGAGCTCGCGCTGGATGCGCTTCAGCTCGACGCGCGTCTCCTCGCGCAGCCTGGCGTCGAGCGCCGAGATCGGATCGTCCATCAGATAGGCATTGGGATCGCGCACCAGCGCGCGGGCGATCGCGACGCGCTGCCGCTCGCCACCGGAAAGCTGCGCCGGCGGCTTGTGCAGGATGTGGCCGATATGCAGCTTGGCCGCGACGTCGGCGACACGCTTTGTGATCTCGCCCTCGGCGACCCGGCGTTCGATCAGGGGAAAACGGACATTGTCGCGCGCGCTCATATGCGGAAACAGCGCCAGGTTCTGGAACACCATGGCGACATTGCGCTCGGCCGGCGACATTGTATTGACCGGCCTGCCGCCGATCAGGATCTCGCCCGAGTCAGGCGTTTCCAGCCCGAGCACCAGACGCAGCACCGTCGACTTGCCCGACAGCGGCGGGCCGAAGAAGCAGAAGAACTCATTGTCGTTGACCGTGAACGAGGCGTCGTCGACGGCGAGTGTGCCACCATAGTGTTTCGTCACATTGCGAAAGACGATATCGGCCATGGTCTCAGCCCGCTTTCATGGCAAGGCCGGTGGTGGCGTCGAAGACGCGCACCGACTGCGCGGCCGGTGCGATCACAGCTGTTTGCCCGACCGACAGTCCCACATCATTGTCGAACACCGCCTTCACCGCGGCCTCGCCGTCGCCGAGGTGGATAATGGTGCGCGCGCCGATGCGCTCGACGAAGGTCACCGGCAAGGAGAGACCGCGGCCGCCTTCGACCAGCGTCGCCTGTTCCGGGCGGAAACCGTAAAGCACGTCGCCGTGCGAGCCCCGCACCGCGGCGGTGACTTCGGCTGGCAACGGCGGTGTGACACCGAGCGGCCCGAGATCGACGACCAGCCCACGGTCGCTTTCCGCCGGCCTGCCTCTGAGCAGGTTCATCCCCGGCGCACCGATGAAGCGGGCGACGAAGACATTGGCCGGATCGTTGTAGACCTCGAGCGGCGTGCCGACTTGCTGCAGCAAGCCGTGGTCCATCACCGCGATGCGGTCGGCCATGGTCATCGCTTCGAGCTGGTCGTGGGTGACATAGACCATGGTCTGCCGGAACTGCCGCTGCAACTGCTTCAGTTCGGTCCGCATCACCGCCCGGAAGGCCGCATCGACATTGGACAGCGGCTCGTCGAGCAGGAAGATCGCCGGCTCCATGATCGCCGAACGGCCGATCGCCACGCGCTGCAATATGTTGACCGACAGCCTGTCGGCCTTGCGGTCGAGCAGCGGCGTCAATTGCAGCATCTCGGCAATGGCTCCGACGCGACGGTCGATCTCGGCCTTTGGCGCGCCGCGCATTTTCGGGCCGTAGGCGAGGTTCTGCCGCACGCTCATATGGGTGAAGATCGCGTAGTTCTGGAAGACGAAGCCCACGCCGCGCCGTCCCATCGGCACGCCGGTCATGTCGCGCTCGCCGAACAGGATCTTGCCGCTGGTCGGCTCCTCCATGCCGGCGATCATGTTCATGGTCGTCGACTTGCCGCAGCCTGACGGCCCGAGCAGCGCCATGAACTCGCCGTCGGCGATGGCCAGATCCATCGTCTTCAGCGCGGTGAAGTCGCCGAACTTCTTGACCAGGTTCTGCAGATGGATGGCGCTCATGCCAGCACCTCCCGCGCCCGCGCCATGCGCTTCATGGCAAATACCGCTGCGATGGACAGCACGATGAGGATGGCCAGCGCGATCGCCGCGACATAACCCCAGATCAGGTCCTGGGTGGTGAGCTTGTAGATGTAGACGGAGATCGTCTCGGTTGCGACACCGGGACCGCCGCCGGTCATGATGTAGAGCGTGTCGAATATCTTGAAGTTCTCGATCACTCGGATCGCCAGCGCGATGATGATGATCGTCTTCATCTTCGGCAACACGATGGTGACGAAGCGCTGCCAGGGATTGGCGCCGAGCAGCGTCGCCGCCTTGATCTGGTCCTCGGGCACGCCGACCAGGCCGGCAAGCAGGATGAGGAACATCAGTGGTGTCCACTGCCAGATGTCGGCGACCATGACGGCGATGAGCGCCAGCGTCGGGTCCGAAAGCCAGGCGATGGTAACGGGAAAGCCTGATAGCGCCGACAGGATGTCGTTGACCGGGCCGCCCGACTGGAACAGCATGAAGAACATGTAGCCGGCCACCGCCGGCACCACCATCATCGGCATCAGCAGGATCGAATAGAATACCCGCTTGCCCGGAAACTCGTCGGCAAACAGCGTGGCGAGCGCGAGGCCGAGCAGGAATTCCGCAGGCACGCAGATGATCATGACGATGGCCGTGCGCTTCAGCGCGCTCCAGAAGCGCGCGTCGGCGGCAAGGTCGGTGTAGTTGGCGAAATTGTTCCACAGCGACCAGGCGTTCCACCAGCCGAGGCCGGACAGCGGCGACCAGTCGGTCAGGCTGATATAGAGCTGCATGAGCAGCGGGAAGACGGCGATGAACAGCACCAGGATCTGCGCCGGCAGCGTCAGCCGGAAGCCGAGCTTTGCCCCTTCGTCCCGCAAGGCCGGCTTTGCCTGGACGGTCTTCATCACGTCCTCCGAAATCGTCGCAGTCACCGCGCTCATTGCTTGAGCGCCCCAAAGGTCAGCCCGCGCACCAGATGGCGCTGGATGGCGATGCCCATGATCACAGGCGGCACTGCGGCGATGAGACCGAGCGCCGCCTTGGCGCCGTAGAGCTGTCCCGTCATCGAGGACGACAGCGACGCCATGTAGACGGGGACCGTCACCCATTCGCGTGTCGTCAGAAGCAGCGCGATCAGATAGTCCGACCAGTTGAGAATGAAGACGAACAGCGCGGCACTGGCCAGCGGTGCGCGCATCATCGGCAGTGTGATGCGGGTGAAGACGCGCCACCGCGAACAGCCCTCAACCAGCGCCGCTTCCTCGATCTCGCGCGGCATGTCGTCGAAGAAGGTCTTCATCAGCCAGAAGGCGAAAGGCAGCGTGACGATGCCGTAGATCAGCGACAGTCCCCACCAGCTGTCGGTGAAGTTGAGGAAAGCCCACATGATCATGACCGGGGTCATCACCGCCATCGGCGGAAACAGGCGAAGCTGGATCAGCGCCAGCGGCAGGTTCTGGCCGGAGCCGAAGCGCGACAGTCCGTAGGCGGCTGCCGTGCCGGCCGACATGGCGATTGCCGTGCCGAACGTGGCCGACAGCAGCGACGACAGGATCGGTTTCAGCGCGGTGCGGTCGAGCGCGACGATCAGATTGTTGGTCGATTCCCCGAAGACGAACCGGAAATTGCTGAGCGTCGGGTTCTTCGGCCACCAGGTCAGGTGGGCGCCGGTCGCCGACCATTCGGCGATCGGCTTGAAAGCCATCGACACCATCCACAGGATCGGCACCAGCGTCACCGCCAAGGCCGCGAGGATCGCGGCATAGCGGAATATCTCGAAGGGAACTGAACGCTTCATCTTGCAGCTTTGCTGGGGTCATCTTTTGCGGAAGGGAAGAGCAATCACTCCTCCCCTCTCATTGGATCCTGAGACAAGGATCAGCTGATCGGATCGAGAACGGTCGGCCATGCCTCCTTGTTGGTCTTGATGGCTTCGAGAAGCTTTTCCTCGCCGGTGCGCCGCGCGATCTTCTTCCACTCGGCTTCCGTGTCAGCCATCGCCTGCTCAGCGGTCTTGGCCTTGGTCAACGCGGCGACGAGGTTCTCGTCCAGCGCATTGTGAAAGGCGGTGGCGCCCGGATAGTTGATGGTCGGAACGGTGCGGGCGACCGTCTCGCGTACCACATCCATGTGGTAGGCGTGATAGGTCTGGCGGACCAGCGGGTCGGAGAAATCCGACAGCCGGAACGGATCGAAATAGCCGCCCGGATTGGCGGTCATCCAGGCATAGATCCGGCTCGATCCCAGCCACTGCAGGAACAGGTAACAGGCCTCCGGATTCCTGGCCTGCGAGGAGACAGAAGCCGAGAGGTTCAGCCACAGCACCGAACGGCTGATCAGCTTCCCGTCGATCTCGCGGCCGGGCGGCAGCATCGAGCCGATGTTGCCGGTGACCTGCGAATCCTTGTTGCCGGCATTGTCGAGGAATTTCGGCAGGTTGGAGAAGGCGCAGGTCATGGCGGCGCCGCCCTTGGCGAAATTGCCGTACTGCTCCGGCCAGCCCCAGGAGATCGCGTCCGGCGAATGATGGGCCAGCGAGGCGATGTACTCGTTGGTCGCAGCTATGCCTTGCTCCGAATTGATCAGCGGCTTGCCGGTGTCGTCGAACAGGAACTGATTTGGCGAAGCCATTGAGACATAACGCTGATACCAGTTGGTGTAGCCCCAGCCCTGGTTGCGCAGATCGGTTGAGCCGAACAAGCCCTTGTCCGGGCGCTGGAAGAAGGCCGCGATCTCGTCATGCTGCTTCCAGGTCTTCGGCGGCGCCAGCTCGTAGCCGTATTTGTCGGAGAAGGCTTTCTTCTCGACCGCGTCGCCGAACAGGTCGATGCGGTAGACCCAGGTCTGGAAATCGCCATCCAGCGACACGCCATAGGTCGAGCCGCGATACTGGTTGAGCAGCGAGACGCCCTTGGCGCCGTTGACATAGCCGCGCTCGGGATCGTCCCATTCCGGCTTGTACTGGGCTACGAAGTCGTCGAGCTTCAGGATGCCGCCGGTTTCGGCGAGATCGCCGAGACGGTTCCATTCCACCGCGTAGATGTCATAGGCCCCACCCTTGGTGGAGATGTCCTGCATCGTCTTGGTGAACTCCTGGCCATTCGGCACGCCGACGATCTCGAGCGGAATGCCGGTCTCCTTTTCCCACAGGTCCTTGATCGAGGGCGCGCCGGCAGGAAATGGTTGCGTCAACTGGCCGATCGAGCCGTCGGACAGGCCGAGCACGATTTTGGCAGGCGCCTTGCCGGCGCCCTTCATCGCCTTTGCCGCCTCGATGGCGCGGCCTTCCGGCGTATCAGGCCCATACTGATAACGCTCTGAGCCGTCGAAGCCCGTCGGGCCGCCGATCATGCCCGGCGCGAGCGCATCGGCTGCATAGGCGCGGCTGGGACGGATGAATTTCGGTGCGATACCTGCGGCGGCAACAAATACGGCCGCCTTTCCACCGGACGCCAGCAAACGGCGCCGTGACATGCGGATCATATCAGACATTGGAAGTCCTCCCTCGGGCCCTTGTTCCTCCACGGCCCATGATGGATATTGACGGCACTATAGGAAGGCTGTCAACATCATAAATACTCAAAATACATCATACCATCGCAAGGGGAGGAAAAATGCCGTCCACCAACATCATCACACCGCACTCACTGCTTGAATTTGAGGGGACCGTGTGCCGCGCCGACCTTTTTCGACACGACTCGACGATTTGGTGTAGCCCACCGGCTTGCGCATCGGCCAAGGCCGGATACATCATTTCCCATCAGAATCGCGGATGGGGATGAAGCCGTCGTCCGATCCGTCAATCCGCGATTTTTGATGCGCCTGTAGCGCACAAGCATGAGGTGATCGACAGTGCGGTCCACCCTGACTGACATAGCCCGGGAAGCCGGCGTTTCAGCCGCCACGGTCGACCGTGTGCTCAACAACCGCGCCGGGGTCAGGGCGCGCACCCGCGAAGTCGTACTGGAGACTGCGCAGCGGCTTGGCTACATCGCTGAATATTCGAACGGCCCGACCACGCGCACCGCGCTGCGCGGCGATGTCATGCGGCTCGACTTCGCGCTGCCCGCCGGCACCAATTCCTTCATCAAGATGCTGCACCGGCATATCGAGGCGCAAGCGCAGTCGCGACCGGACCTCGATGTGCGCGTCGCCACGATTGAAGGCTTCAATCCCGACCGGCTCGCCCGCCTGCTGCAGGACTTGCACGGCCAGACGCAAGGCGTGGGTGTCATCGCACTCGACCATCCGACCGTCCGCGAGGCGATCCGCTCGCTGTCGGCCAGCGGGGTCAAGGTTGTCACTATTGCGTCAGACATCCTGCACGTGCCGAGGGTTGCCTATATCGGCATCGACAATCGTGCCGCTGGCCGGCTCGCCGGCTATCTCCTCAAACGCTTCGTGAGCGCCGATCGGCCGGGCAAGGTTGCGCTGTTCGCCGGCTCGCTCTCCTATCGCGGTCATGAGGAACGCGAGATGGGGTTCCGCCACATCCTGACGGAAGACTCGCCCAATCTGCAGATCGTAGAGATGCGCGAGATGCTCGACGATCGGGAAAAGGCTTATTCGGAGGCCTCCGCCCTGCTGGACCGGCACCCGGACCTGGCCGCGATCTACAATGTCGGCGCCGGCAACACCGGCATCGCCCGGGCGCTCAGGGAACGAGGGCGGGCGCTGTCGACCGTGTTTCTCGGCCATGAGCTGACGGAAGGCACCAAGGAGCTTCTGCTCGACGGCACGCTCGACGCGGTCATCGACCAGAATCCGCGCGTCGAGGCCCGCGAAGCGCTCAACACCTTGACCCATGCGGTCAGGGGCTTGCCCTACGAACTGCACCAGCCAAGGCTGCAGGTGATCTTCAGGGAAAGCATCCCGGAGATCTGAACGGAAGTTCCGGGATAAGAGAGGTCACGCCAGCAAGTGGGGCTGTGGCGCTGCGGCGATCAGGGTAATCTTGAGCTCGATGGCGTGCGGGCTGTTGTCTTCGGGATGAGGAGGACCGGGATCGCCTTCGCATGCCAAACGGTTCGGCATTCGGCTGGTTCGCGGCGGAAGCGGCTGCCGCGAGGATCGTTCGCGAACACTGGCGCGGCACGCTGGGGCTTGGCCGCGACGAGACGCTGGCTGCGGCCTATTGGCGACGTGGCGCGGCAGGACCGATGGCCGGCTGGATGCTGCTCACGATCGCTTGCGCATCCTCGCCAAGGCTGATCGCGATCCGGTCGCCGGAAACAATGCCTGATATGTCGCAGACGACCAGCGGCATGCTGACATCGTAGAGAAACTCGGCGACGATGGCGCCGACGGCCAGGATCGGGTCGGGCCGCTGCAGGATAATGCCGGCCGGCGCCGTGCCCCTGCGGATGGCCTCGGCCAGAACCGAGGACGAGGACGAAGATCCCCGCCCGGAAGCCATCACCAGGATCTTGGCAGCGACATTTTGGCCAAGACCAGGATGCGAACGGTCGATGATGTCGCCCGTCTCGATGTCCAGGCCGCCCCAGAAACTGAGCGCTTGCGACAGCACCAGCGCCGGGCCTTGTGCCTCGCCGGCAAGCTGGAACCTGCCAACTCTGTCCAGGGCTCGACTTTTCAGGGCTCGACTTTCCTGTTCACTCATGGCGCACCCCTCACGACGTGCCCGACCGCTGCCGAGCGGATGCAGTCCTCCATCTCCCCGAACGCCACCGAGACGCCGATATTGCCGGGGGCGTAATGCGCCCATTTGCCGGAGTTGGTCATCACCACGCCGTCGAGGCGCTCGATGATGGTGGTGACATAGGTGCAGGTATCGGTCACTGGAATGAGGTTGAACGCCTTCACACTCTCCAACTCGCCCTCGTCGTGAAGCCGCGTCAGCGTCGCGCGCCCGGTGTTGACATAGATCGGGATGCCCCTGCCCGGCGCGATATGGCGCAGCATCGGCAGCAGGCGCATCCACTCGTGATGGGAAAAATGCGGCGTCCCGAGCGATACGGCCGCAAGCGGCGCACCGTCGGGGACGCTGGACAGCCTGGCCAGCGCATGATCGATGTCGGCGCGAGAGATCCGGATCGTCTCCTCCGGCGCCTTGCCGCGAAACGCCTCGTCGAGCGAATTTGCTTCCGGCGTGATGCCGACCGCATGAAACAGTGCCACCGCGCCCGTCGTTGCCGCCGCCGCACCCAGCGCCTTCAGCTGGTCCTCGTCGCGCGGCTGCGGCAGGCCCGATATCACCGGGATGCGGTCGCCACTCGCCTGCCCGATGATGAGCCCAACGCCAACGAACAGGGCGTCGGTAGGCTCGAAAGAACCGGTCAGCTCGAACAGGATCCGGCCGCGCCGGTTTTCGCTCAAATGCAACCCCCAGGTCGGCGCCCGCCCGGTTATCGCGCAGCACAAATCGATGAAATCACCATAGCGATTGGTCCGCGCTCCAATCACCGAATTGGCAAAGACGATGGCGTTGGACTCGCCCCAGGCGATCTGCTCGCCGAAAGCCGGCCGGAACCGCGTCTGATAGGGCGCGCAGGTGAAGGTCGCCTGACAGCCGAGCGCCAGATGCGCCTTCATCAGCCGCCGCGCCGGCACTTCTTCGGCGGCCGGCATCTTCACCAGGCCGGGATGGATGAGGTCGAACGAACCGACATTCAGTGTGGTGGGCACCCGAACGCTGCCACCGCCATCGACCAGCCTCTCGACGAAATCGAGACCGGCCTGGCCGTGATAGAGGCAGCCGTCGATATGGGCACCGGCAATATCCAGCAGCTTGCGCGCGCCGACCGCCTTCGAAAAAGCGACCAGGATCTTCATCGCTGCGGCCACGGCCGGGCCGTGCTCGCCCTGCAGCATCGACTGGTCGCCCGCCATCAGTTCAAGCGTCATCGGGTGTTCCGCATTCCTCACTATGCCCGACCATGCTCTCACTGATTGCAGTCCGCCTGGCAAGATCAATTCGCGGCGATCAGCACCGTACTCTTCGGCGACCAGCGCAGCAGCACCTCCTGGCCTTCCGCCAGCCTGTCAGCGCCGGTGTTCTGCACGATGACCTTGAGCATCTGGCCGTCGCGTTCGACGAAATAGGTACTGTTGTTGCCGGCGAAGATACGCTTGGAGACTTGGCCACGGAGCACATTGCCATTGGCCTGGACCGCGCTTCCGGAATCGATGGCGATGCGGATGCTTTCGGGCCGCACCGCGCAGCTGGCCTTGGCTCCGGCGGCAAGCGTCGCCCCTGCCCGGGCGGCGATCGCCGTGCCGTCGGGCAGCCGGATACCGACGCCTGTGGTCTCGCCGCGAAAGATGTTGGCATCGCCGAGAAAGGTGGCGGCGAATTCGCTTTTGGGGCTGTCGTAGATCTCCTCCGGCGGCCCTTCCTGCACCAGCCGGCCATCGCGCAGGATACCGATGCGGTCGCTCATCGTGAGCGCTTCTTCCTGGTCGTGGGTGACGAAGATGGTGGTGATGCCGATCTCGCGCTGGATACGCTTCAGTTCGATCTGCATGTCGACCCGCAGCGCCTTGTCGAGCGCGCCGAGTGGTTCGTCGAGCAAAAGCACACGCGGCTTGGTGACGATGGCGCGGGCCAGCGCAACCCGCTGGCGCTGACCGCCGGACAGCTGGTGCGGCCGGCGGTCGCCGAGCTTGCTGAGTTGTACCAGATCGAGCGCGCGCTGCACCTCGCTTGCAATAGTTGCCTTGGCTTCGCCACGCACCGACAGGCCGAAGGCGACATTGTCGGCCACGCTCATATTGGGAAACAGCGCATAGTTCTGAAACACCATGCCGATGCGCCGCCTCTCGACCGGCACCCGCTCGACGCTCTCGCCGCCGATCGCGATGCGGCCCGAGTCAGGGAAATCGAAGCCCGCGATCTGCCGCAGCAGCGTGGTCTTGCCGCTGCCCGAGGGCCCAAGCAGTGCATAGAAACCACCGTCGGCAAAATCGATGGAGACGTCATCCAGTGCCTTGTGCGCCCCGAAATTGCGCGACAAATTCGATACCTGAACGCCGGCCATTATTTCTCTCCGCCGAATTTGAAGAAACGTGCCGTAAGCAGCATCAGCGCCATCGAGACGACGATGATGATCGTCGAGACCGCGTTGATCTCGGGCGTGAAACCCTTGCGGATCGCGGCGTAGATCTCGACCGGCAAAGTTGTCTGACCCGGCGCCGACAGGAAGTAGGACACCACGAACTGGTCGAACGATACGGCAAAGGCGAACAGCCCGCCGGCGATGACGCCCGGCATGATCCAGGGCAACGTCACGCGCCGCGTCACCTGCCAATGGTTGGCGCCGAGCGATCGCGCCGCCTCTTCCAGTTCCGGCGCAAAGGTCTGCAGCCGTGCCGAGACGACGACGATGACATAGGGCAGCGCCAGCGCCACATGGCCGAGCAGGATTGCGAACAGACCACGCCCGATGCCGACGCCGAAGAAGAAGATCAGCATCGCCGTGCCGGTGATCAGCCACGGAATGGCGATCGGCGGAAACAGCAGCGCTTGCAGGAATTTCTTGCCGCGAAATTCGTAGCGATATAGCGCCAGCGACGCCGCCGTGCCGAGCGCGGTGCAAAGGATGGTGGTGATGACGGCGATCTCTATGCTGTTCCAGGTTGCGGAAATCAGCTGGTCGTTCTGCCACAGCGACGCGTACCATCCAGTCGTCCATTCGAACGGCAATTGGTAGAAGGGCGAGACGTTGAACGACATCAGCGCCATGATGACGATCGGGAGATAGAGGAAGGCGAGCAGCAGCCAGATGTAGAGCCGGCCAAGCCATTCGAGGATACGGGTCGTCGCCATCAGGCGGCCCTCCTGAGCACCGGCGATGTCAGCGCAAGAATGACCAGGACGACGGCCAGCAGGATGAAGGACAGCGCTGCGCCCAGCGGCCAGTTGAAGACGGCGACGAACTGATCCTCGATAACCGTTCCGTAGAAGGTACCGGTGCGCCCGCCGAGGATACGCGGCTCCATGAAAGAGCCGACGACGGGCACGAAGATCAGCGCTGCGCCCGCCACCAGCCCCGGCATCGACAGCGGGATGATCACCCGCCTCAGCATCTGCAGCCTTGAGGCGCCGAGCGAGCGCCCTGCCTCGATCAGCGAGTCATCGATGGCCTGCAGCGTGAGGTAACAGGTCAGCACCATGTAGGGCACGTAGGAATGCACCAGACCGATGATGACGGCCGGATACGAATACATCAGGTCGATGTTGATCTTGAACGGCAGCACGGCGTTGAGCGCGGTGTCGAGAATGCCACCCTCGCGCAGCACCATCGCCCAGGAGAAGATGCGCACCAGCCCGTTCGACCAGAACGGCAGGATGACGAGCAGGAAGATCGCCTCGCGGCTGCGCCCTTTCAGCACCTTGGCCAGCACATAGGCTGCGGGAAAGCCGATGACGATGCACCACAGCGTCACCTCAAGCCCGAGCCTGAGCGACGCCAGCAGCAGCGTCAAATACAGCCGCTCTGAGAAGAAGGTGGCGTAGTTCTCCAGCGTGAACGACCACGCCTTCCCCGACAGCGGCAGCTCGGTCATGAAGGAGAAGAAGACCATGGCCGACAGCGGCAGGAAGATCGCCACCGTCAGCCACAGATAAGCCGGCAGAAGCAGGGGCAAAGCCGATCGCAATCCGCTCCTCGAACCGGTCGCGACCTGTTCCGCCATGTGCCTCTCCCCGAAAGCCCGCCCGCTACTTTACGTTGACCTTGAGCTCTTGCCACAGCGCCAGATAGGCCTCGCGCTGCGCATCGGTGATCGGCGCCTGGAACTGGATGCGCTTGGCGACATCGGGATCGCCCATCACCTTGCGGTTGAACGCATCTTCGGGAAGCGCTGCAACCGCCTTGGTGTTGGCCGAGACCGGCGCGCCGACCTTGGTGACCCATTCAACGTAGAAGCCGGGATCGATCATGTAGTTGATGAACGCCTCGGCGCCGGCGACATTCTTGGAGCCGACCGGAATGGAAAAGGCGTCGAGCCAGGCGACGGCGCCTTCCTGCGGGATGACCAGCGAGACCGGCAGCTTGAAATGCATCTTGGCGCGGTCGGCCGAACCGCTCCAGTAGGTGCCGATGTCGATCTGGTTGGAGGCGACCATCTGGTTCCAATCGTTCTCCGAGCTCCAGAATGTCTTGATCTGCGGCATGAGCGAGGTCAGCTTCGCCTTGACCGCCTCCATATCCTTGATGTCGTTGATGTTCTGGCCGGTAGCGATGGCGCCGAACTGAACCGCTTCGACAGCATCGTCGCGGATGACGACGCGGCCCTTATGGGCTTCGTTCCACATTTCGGTGATGCTGGTCGGCGGCGTATCGAAGGATTTCTCGTTGATGGCGAGCGCGGTCAAGCCCCACACCCATGGCACGCCATAGACCTTGCCATCGCGGGCGAGCATCGGCGAGTTTGCCTTGTCCGGGCTGATATCGGCATAGTTGGGGATCTTCGAGACATCGATCGGCTGGATCAGTTTTTCCGCCATGGCCTGGTCGTTGAAGGCGGCGTTGATCATGACGACGTCGTAGAGGCCGGGATTGGTCCTGAGCTTGGTCAGCATTTCCTGTTCGGAATTGAAGAAGTCGTTGACGACCTTGTTGCCGGTCGCCTTCTCGAAGGCCGCGATGGCCCAGGGCTCGTCGGCCCCGTAGCCTTCCAGTTGAGCACATGCACTTCGGCGGCAGTGGCGGCCAGCGTGAGCGCGGAGGTGAAGACGGCAGTCGCCGTCAGAAAAGCAGTCAGTTTGGACATGCGCATGTTCGTTCCTCTCATTGTTTGCCCGGTTAGCGGGGCTAGTTACGTCATTTAGGCTGTCAGAAATGGGCCTCTTGCTTCCGGCCATGCACGGTCGTCAGTCGATCGTAATGGCCGAGGAATGTCTGGATCTCCTGGTCGGTCGGCGCCGACGACCCGCCATGGCGGGTGACCGAGAGCGCCGCCGCCGCATTGGCGTAGCGCGCCGCTTCGAAGGGCGGCACGCCGCGCGAAAGCGCGCTGACGAAGGCGCCGATATGGGTGTCGCCGGCGCCGTTGGTATCGACGGCGGCGACCTTAAAACCGGGCACGGCCTGCGCGGTGCCGTCAGCCAGCCGCACGAAGCAGCCTTTTGCCCCGGCGCGGATCACGACCCCCTCGGCGCTCGGACAGTGATTGGAAAGAAGCCGGGCAGCAATAGCCTCGACATCGCCGGGGCCGGCGATCTCGGCCGCTTCTACGATGTTGCAGCTCAGCCAGCTCGTGCGCGCCAGCACCCGGTCGAGAATGGTGCGCGGGATGTCTGATACGACCGGCGTCGGATCGAAGACGAAGGGAATTTCCATCGGCAGCGCCTCGATCCAGTCGGCCAGTGCATCGCGGCTGCCGACATAGCTCAGCGTGTAGCCGGAGGCGAACACCCAATCCCCCGGCGCAACCCGGACGGGCGCCATCATGCCGAGGCTGAGCACACTCTCGGCACCAGGCCATGACACGAAGGTGCGCTCGGCGTCGCCGCTGATCATGGCGACGCAATTGCCGCTGTCCATCATGGTGGATGCCGGGATCAGCGTTGCGATGCCTTCCGCCGAAAGGGCGGCACGCAGGAAGTCACCATTCGGTCCGCTGCCGAGTTGGCCGCCGAACGCCACTTTCATACCGGTGCGGCTGGCCGCGACCATCATGTTGAAGCCGCCGCCGGCGACCTGGGCAAAGCTCAATGCGGTTTTCTCGGTGCCGGGCCCCGGCAAGGCGTCAATGCGGTAGACATAGTCGACCACCACGCTGCCGATATGGAGGAGACGCTCGCTCATGCCGCCGCATCCTTGCCGGAACTGCTTTTCGCCATCCGCGCCGCGACTAGGTCGGCGGCGAGCCCGCGCACCTGCGCAATGTCGAGGCCTTTGAGCCGGTTGATGTGTTCCTGCGGCAATCGGGAAAAGCCGGCGCAGGCGCCTGCCATGCCGGCGGCAATGGCGCCGATTGTGTCGGTGTCGCCGCCGAGATTGGCGCTGATGACGGCCGCCCGCCAAGGATCGCCGCCGGCGATTTCCAGCACCGCGAAGGCCGCCGGAATCGATTCCTGGCTGGCGACCCCGGTCCCGACCAGATCGACGATCAGCCGGATCGCCTCCGTGACAGCCGTGCCGCGGACGAGGCCCCTCGCCCACTCAATGCGTGCGGCAATGTCGCCACCGGTGATCCAGTGACCGAGTTCTGCGCCGCGCTTGGCCGCCATGACGGCACGATCTGCGGCGGCGCGCCAGTCGCCGCCGGCAACGCCGCGGCTGACGGCGGCAGCGACAGCGGCGGCCGAAGCAATGGCGATCGATGTGTTGTGTGTGGCGCGGCAGGTTTCCGCCACCTTGGCGACCAGCGCGTCTAGCGGCTCCGGCTGCATCATGATGCCTACCGGCGCGATCCGCATCGCCGCGCCATTGGTGTCGCCACTGCGCCCCGCCTCCTCGGCCGGCACGCCGTCATTGATGGCGTCGATGGCGCGCTTGGTCGAAGGCCCGAGCAGGTCGTAGCTGCCGCGTGCCTTGACCTCGCGCTCCCAGTCGAGCAGCGCATTGACCCAGCGCGTGTGATCGAAGCCATTGCCTGAAACAACCAGAATACGGCCGAGCAGCAGCGCCTGTTCGGTGTCGTCGGTAACAGTGCCGGCGGCCAGGCCTTTCGACACTGGATGGTCGGCGACGGGCGCGACGAAATCCTCGACGTGGCCGTAGAGCTCGGCGATGCGGGCCGGCGACAACAACTGCGTCGGCATGCCGAGCGCATCGCCCAGCGCACCGCCGATAAGCGCGCCCATCGCCCGGTCGATCGCCTCGGCCGTGTCCATACTCAGAACTCCAGGTGAAGTGCAAAATGCGCCGGATTGAGAAGACTGGTGACAAATTCGATGGCGCGGCCATCGGCCGCGCGCGTCAACCGCCGCGTGCGCAGGAACGGCGCGCCGGCCGCGCAATCGAGAATGGCCGCGTCCTCGGCGCTCAGCATCTCGATATCGACCCACTCCTCGCCGTGATCGGGGACGAGCCCCGCCCCTCGCAGCGTCTGGTGCAGCGAGCCCTCGCGCAGGCCGCGCAGCGGCACGTCCTCCAGCTCGGGCGACAGCGGCAAGCGGCTGCGCTCGATCGAGATGGCGTGGCCGTCATCGGCGTTGCTGCGCACCCGGTCAACGGCGATAAAGAACGGGCTTTCGACGCCCAGTCTAGCAGCGAGTTCGGCATCCTGCATGACTTCGAGCCTCAGCGTGCGCGTGTCGGCATTGGCGCCGGCATTGGCCAGCGCCCGCGACCAGCCGACGGCGTCGTCGACCGGCATGCCGTCGAAGGTGACGAACGAGCCGATGCCGACCTTGGTGGTGATCAACCCGCGGCTCGACAGTTCCTCGAGACCCTTGCGGATGGTGTTGCGGCTGACGGAAAAGCGCTGGACGAGCTCGTTCTCGCTCTGCAAGCGGTCGCCGAAGCCGAGCACGCCGGAGCGGATCTCGTGTTCGAGGACGGTGGCGATCCGTTCGGGCTTGCCCGTACCGGGAGTCGACAGAGCCGTGCGACGCGCCATGGAATACCTGTTCAGTAGACCTGTATAGTCCTGTTCACTACCGTGACATGGCGGTCATGTCAACGGCTCGTGGCCAGCACGCTTTTGAGTTCCCCATACCGGGGCAAGGATTGCTTTGCTGATCACGAACGGTTCGTCGCAGGCTGGAATTATGTGGGAACCTTCACCACCCCACCTCCGAGCGGTTTTTTCTATAGTCGTAAATGCGGCGACAACCGAGAAAAATGGAGAAAACTCATGCTTACGAAGATTCTCGCAGCGTCCGTACTCGCCGCCGGTCTGGCCACCTCTGCGATGGCCCAGAATACCAGCGACCCAGACCCTGACATGCGTCCCGGCAGCGACAGAAGCGTCGTCACCGACCCTGCCCCGGTCGATCCGAACCTCGCTGAGCCGTATGCCGTCGATCCCGGGACTACGGGTAGCATTATTGCGGGCCCTGACGACTTGAATTCTGCCGTTCGTAACTGCCCTATAGGCCCGCAGGGCGCGATGCCGGATGCAATGAACAAGGCTCCCGGCACGGTTTCACCGACCGTCAACGACAATCACTGCGGCAAGTAGCCGAGATCGATTTCAGGGACTTGCGCTTTCGGCCGCGGCACGGACAGAGTTTTCGTCCGCGGCCGAAACGCTGTGTTACCGACGCGCTATGCTCTAGCTTGCTGAACTCTTGCGCGGTCGGACAGCTTTTGGCTTGGTGGCCTTTCCGGTCGCGCGACCCTTCGCTTTCGGCCTGCTCTCCTCACCGTCGATCTCGGCTGTGGCCTGATCCCAGTGCTGCTGGTGCGCGCCGTCGGGCCGGCCGGCCTGCTCCCAGATCGCGTGGGCCCGTTGGCGAATGCGTTCCTGCCTGTCGTCCGTCACTGTTGCCTCCATCGGCTCAATTCCGTGAGCGACAACTTTTAGCTGAAATTTCGATCGGCGTCTTGGGCGGCTTCAGCCCTAGTCGGACAGAACCGCGACACCGAGAAGTGCCGCTTTTTTGGTGATCAGCCCCGCCAGATCCGCGTCCGAGCGCTCCGTTCCTGTTCGCTCACGCACCGCTGCAATCAACTCCTTCATCGACAACAGTGCAGTGCTCCGTTCAGCAAGCAGCTTGTCGACAGATGCGGCCACATTGCGTGACTCGACATGCGGCAACATGGAAGCTCCTTCCCGCCACAGACGATCAACGGCCGGCGGCCTGCCGGCGAGCCGCCGCTCCCCCTTGCGTCTTCCCGAGAGAGCGGCGGGTGAAGGTCACTCAATGACCTGCACGATCCTGCGGGTGCCGGGATCGACCAGCACGGTGCGATCGTCGACGACCACGTATCTGTATTCGACGTCGGGAACCTCGATCGGGTGAAGTTCAACCGTTTCGGGCAAAGTGGAACCGACATTGAGCTCCACTCCCAAAAGGCTGATCGACGCCAGCGGGTGCCTCTGCACATATTCGCGGACGACTGTTTGCTGCTCGGGCGTGATAATCACCTGGTCTGCGGTGGCCACGCCGATACCGGCGAACATAGCCAGCCCGGCCGCGGCAGGAACAAGGTGGATTTTCATCGTCTTCTCCTGTCTGGTTTGCGGGCTCTGCCTTCTATACTCGGGAACGGCAGGCCCACATTACAAAACGCCCACGCAACCTTGTTGTTCCGTGAGCGGCGGCTAATCGATCGCCGCATTGGTGCCGCCTTGGTGCGTTGCTGGGAGAAATCGCAGTGGCCCGCGTTCCTGTCCGCAGGCACGCGGGCCGATCGGATCTCCCGATCAGCAGCGATACCGGAGGGGGGTGATATCGACTGCTTCGATAAGAACAATTAGCAAGAACTAAATGTTCCGGCCGCAAGCGGAATGCCTGCGAACCGCGGCGGGACGGCGGGTACGGGCTACTGGTTCGGCGGCTGCGCCGGCACCTCGCCGGGCTTGAGCACCGGTGTCTTCCCTTGGTCCGGCGGCGGTGCGGCCATGCCTTGATCGCCGGTCGGCGGCGGCAGCAGCACGCCGTTGCAGGGATCAAGCGTGGCGGTCAGGCTGTCGCCGGCACCATTGTTGACGGGCGGCTTCTGCTGCTGGCCATTCTGCGGCTGGGCCTGGCAGGGGCCGGACTGGGCAGGCGCCTGGTCATGTGTCTGGCTATCCGTCTGAGCGGCAACCGAGGCCGATAACATCAGTGCGCCCAGCATCAACGTGCTTGGCAAGAATGCGAAAGGTTTCATGTCGAACTCCTTTCCTGCGAAGGATCATCTCCTTGCCAAAGCAATTGGCAGCGATTGGTTCCCGCATGCGGCAACGCGCCCGACTCCATGCTGGTTCAAGGAAACGCCCTGCAAATTCATGATCTCCGTTGCTATTCGACCGACACGATAGTTGAGCGGCAAGAGCGACGAGTTCCGTGGGAGACGCGAAAAACCGCCCCGTTTCCGGGGCGGGCGCAGCATGTTGGGGAATCGTTAATCAGCGATTGCTACTATATCGGACCATGACCAAGAATCTCGGAAACGCCGTCAGGAATGCCCCGAAGGAACCGGCAAGGAGCTCCGCCCTCAGCCGGCTGGCGCCCGCCTTGTTTCCCCTGGTGGTCGTCGCGCTTGGATATCTGATCGGCTGGCAGTTCTTCGGCTTCTAATGCATGTCGCGCAAAAGCATGCCCTCGGGCCTGACCCGAGGGTGTGCAGCGGTTTTGCGATAGCGACATGCAGGAATCAACAGTCTAAAGCGCGTCGCGTGAGGTCGGTCGAACGCGACGCGCTTTAGGGCATCGGCCCCCTCGAAGTCGCGCGAAGAGACGTCGCGCGAACAGACCTTGGAGACGCCGGCTGCTTCTCAGTCCGGGAAATCGAAAACCGGTTCCTCACATCGATGGACCCGACATTGACCGTCAAGCGTCCGGACATAGGAGGCGACAGGCACGTCGGGCCAGTCGCACTCATTGCCAAATTGGCGGACATATCGATCATAGGTGTTGCGGCCGGTGGTCAGGACGATCGCGCGCCGGCTCTGGATCAGTTGCTGCGTCTGTTCGCATGTCATGGTGCGCGCATCCGGCCGGGCGTAAGCCATGCTTGTGGCGCCGAGCAGGATCGCTGCGGCTGTCGAGACGATTGGGCGAGCTGGCATGGTACATCCTCACAAGGGTCGTGCCTAACGCGCACCGTCGCCCGTGGTTCCGCACCTTCACCCCACCTTCACCCGGAGCAGCGTCTCCCGCAAGAGGCTGTTACTGCGGCGCAATAAGACAGGCGCGATCTCACTCCTCCTTCTCCGGCTTGAACCGCCTCACCACCACCTCGAAGACGATGTCTGAGATCCACATCGCCGAGACGCCGATGAGGAACGCCGCGGCCAGCGTCGTGGTGTCGTCGTCAGGCGACGGAATCGGCAGAGCCGCGCGGATATAATGCACCACTGGCAATGTCAGGTAGGCCGCCGCCAGTGCGCCGCAGATCGGCGACGCCACCATCTCGCGAACCTTGTAACGGTGGCGCGACAAGGCTCGCAAAATGCCGCCGGAAAGGCCGGCGACCACCACCGGCGCCTTGATGCCGAGAGCATCGAGAAACTCCTGTATCATCACGGCCTCCACCCGCACCATCTGGCGCCCTTCCCGTTGTAGGCATTCACGTCGTCGAGCTCGGGCCGCGTCATCGCGGCGACGACGACCGCGGACGGACGGCGCGGCTGGTTATGGTCGCACCAGACCTGACGCGCCGGCGAAACCGGCGTTGTGCATCCGGCGAGCAACAGGCCCCCAAACAGGAGGCCGATCATCAGTGCCTTGCCCATCGCATCGCCTCCCGCCGTGCGGCTTCGTCCGGCAGGTCGCGCGCCGCGCGTTCGGCATCTGTCGCCTCGCGGTCCATTTCGAGGCGATCCTGCGCGGCGGCGAGTTTTTCCGCAGCTCGCCTGGCCGTATCTTTCTTGGCCCGGCTGATGCCGCCGGCGACAAAGAGGCCGATGCCGCCGACGAGTGCTGCGAAGATCGCCATGATCGCCTCGTTGCCGGCGAGCGCGCTCAGCATGGAAAGCACCCACATCTCAATTGCCCTCCACGGCGGGCTGTCTTCTGACGAGGCCGGCGACGCCGTCGCGGACGACATTCATCAGGATCTTGAGCAGGGTCAGCACCCCGGTGATCTTGAGCGCCAGGGCCGCGTCGATGCCGAACATCGTCCAGTCGAAGCCGACCAGGCCAGTAAGCAGCAGGATAAGCACATTGATCAGATTGTGCGCGGCATTGGTATTGAACCACGTCATGGCTTTGCCTTTCGAAACAAAGAGGGGGCCTTTCGAAGCAAGGAGAGGATTGCGGCGACCAACGGGGCCAGGACTGCGGCCCAGAATCCGGGCAACGGTCCGGGCCGCACTCCAGCCCTGCCCGGCTCTGCCTCCGAAGTCGGGGAACCGTTCAGCTGCGGAGCCTGCGGGATCGGAACAGGCGCTGGAGGCTGTGCTGGGGCAGCGGGCGGCCACGGCGTGTCCCTGATCCCAGACCATTTGCGGAACGCGTCGGCAAGCCTGATATCGTACGCATTCTTGCTGTAGGACGCGCCGTTGTAGCCCTTGGCAAAGCCGGCCCAATCATGATTGCGCAATTTGCCGTCGAGCCGGTTGGCGGCGATGAAATTGACCGCCGCCGCCAGCTGCAGCGCCTCGTCCTCCATCATGGCTTCGACCATGGCCTGCACGGTAAGGAAGCCGGCCGCCTTGAAATTCTCGCCGAGAACCTGGCCGAGGCCCCACGACGCCGATCTAAGCGCCGCCGTCTCGTCGATCGCGATAGCCGCTTTCAGGCGCGGATAGCTGTCCCGGGGATAAGGCTTCTCGCCCCACCTGACATAGGCAAGCCCGGCCGCGACAGCTTGCGCCCGCTTCGTCCCCGACAGGTTGCGAAAAAAGACATGCGGCTCGAACAGGATGATCGGCCGGCCATGGGCGTCGAAGCCATGCCCGCTGGTCTCGACATCGAGAAAGGCGTGGATCTCATCCTCGCCGACGCCGATCCTGGCGCCAAGTTCTGGCAGATCGAGGTCGACCAGGCGCCTGGCGGCGCCCTTGAAGGTGGTATCCATGGTCTTGTCCTTTCCCAGGTTGATGTTTGCAACCGACTGTGTGAAATGAGCCCCAAGAGGAGCGGAGATCGGGAGGACAGCGGCCCATGTCGCAAGATGAAGGAACGGCGCGCTGGACGGTGAAGGCCGAGCTATGCGCCGTCGGCCGCGACAAGCCCCTGCTTGTGGCGCTGGCAGCGATCCTGTGCCTCTATTGCGGGCTGATAGCCGGGCCGATCCTCTATGCATTCCTGGCCATCCAGGGCATGGCGGATTTCTTCAAGTGACGGTGTTGACCATTTGAAAACAGCTCGATCCGTCTTGCCACCTGATCCGAAATTGCTTAGCCGGGATGAAACTGCTCCCATGAACCGTTCGTACCTTGGGAGACACAGGGTGCGGGAGGGCACGTGACAATAAGGATCAGGCTTCCGGGCGGGACCTTGAAGATCAAGACGAAGGACGAGTTGCGCCGCCGCGAACAGAAGCGCGAAGTTCCGGTCTGGCAGGTCGGAAATTACTTCATCGTCTGGTGGCCGAGCAGCATATCGCCGTCAGGGCGCCCGCCAAAACGATGATCCCGAGCCGCACCGACCCTTCTGGAAACAGTCCCAGAAGATAGCCCCGAAAATAGTCAATGACCGGGTTGACTCTTCCGCCGCGGAAGCTCTCTAATTGCTGCGCTGCACAATGGGGGTTGGGCTGATGGCGGTTCGTATCAAGTTGCCGGGCGGCACCTTGAAGGTGAAGATGTATCGGGAGTTGCGCGAGCGCGAGCGCGCCCGCCGCATACCGGTTCTGAGGATGGGTTCGCTGTATTTTACCTGGTGGTCTAACCGCCAGCGTCCCTTGAACGACCCGCCGGGTGCACCGGACGATCCTGACAGCCCCAGGGCAACGCTTTGACGCCCTGAACGTCATCAGGCGCCTGCGCTCAATCCTTCCGGAACAGTCACAACGCGCCTATCGGCTGTTGACTCTTCCCCAGGGGAAGTTCTCTAATTGCTGCATCGCACATCATCGTTGCGTTGCACGGCGGGAGTTTGAACCGGTGGCAGTGCGTATCAAGTTGCCGGGTGGCACCCTCAAGATAAAGACCTATCGCGAATTGCGGTCCAGAGAGCGCGACAGGCGTGTTCCCGTCGTGAAGATCGGAGCGCTTTAAAGCAGAAACCGGACAGCAATCGGCCGGAAGCCTGAGCCGAACCCAGAGAGCATCTGTTCCGCGTGAACTTGCCAAGCGAGGCCGCTTGCCGCAAAAGTTAAGTCGCGGCTGGGGGGTCGAGGAGGCATCAAATGATGACTGTACGATCCCGCATGCACGCGTCCCTTCGGGCGAGTCCGCTTCGCTACTACTTTCATCTGGCGAAGGCTCGGTTTGGCGGTTCCCCGCAGTCCGACGAGAGCGCGATTCTGTCGCGGATCGTCGGCCAAAGCCCAAGAACCTTCTTGGAATTTGGGTTTCACCCGACGGAATACAACTGCATCGGTCTAGCTGATTTCAAAGGACTCCTAGTCGACGGCGACGATACGACAGTCCGGCTGGCCAAGGCCGTGCTGCCGAAGCGGATCGAAGCACGGCAGAGCTTCATCACCTTGGACAATATCGACAGCCTTGGAACGCATTTCCCGCAACTTGGCGTGCTTTCAGTCGACGTTGACGGCAACGACTACTGGTTCCTGAAGGCTCTGCTGCCAGCGCGTCCTGCGGTCGTGGTCGTCGAGTACAATGCCAGTTTCGGCCTAAACCCCGTTACTGTGCCCTATGAGCCGGCATTTGACCGCATGGCCAAGCACGACAGCGGTTGGTATCATGGCGCCTCGATCACCGCCTTGACGAAATTATGCAAGACGCACGGCTACAAGCTTGTCGCCGTCTCAGCCGCCGGCGGAAATGTCTTTTTCCTGCCTGAGGCTTCGAACATGCCGCAACTAGACCCCGCCCATGCCTATCGAGAGAGCACCCTTCGCAACCGATGGTCGGGCACGACAGCGAAGGAGCAGTGGGGGCGGATCAAGCACATGCCTTTTGTCGATGCCGCGTCCTAACAGGAGCTAAAGCGTGCACGTTGGTCCGCCCCTTCGCTTCACCATCCATGCTGTTGATGAGCAACGGCAGCTCTCCATGCCGATTGCAGCCCGTGAAGATGCGGCCGAGATGCGGGCGCAATTCAAAGAGATTTGCAAGAAGATGCCACACATGCATGTGGAGCTCTACGACGGTGCGGCGCTCATTGATGAGCGGCAGCCGAACGCATTTTTCATTAGTCAGTCGCGCGCACCAGCGCATCGGCGGGAACGTCCGACCGAACAATAGCGCGCGCCGAGATTATTGCTCGATCGCCGATCGTCACGCCCTTCATGATCATGGCGCCGGTGCCGATCCAAACGTCATCGCCGATAGTGACCGGGGCGGAACGGATGCCCGGATCGGCGCGAGGATGGCCGGCCCGAAAAATCGCCACTGTCTGTGCGAAACGCTTCTCATGATCCATCGGATGCGAGTTCGTGTCGTGGATCGCAACCCCCGAAGAGACCAGAACCCCTTTGCCAATCTTGATCCCGACCGGATCAGATGACCAGATGGTTGATCCTGCTCCCACGTAACACCAATCCCCGATCTCAATTCGACCTTCATGCGCGAAGACCTGCAAATGCCCATCCAGATGGCTATCGGCTCCGATCTTCACCCGTGAACGGTCGCCATGGATGTTAAAGATTTCGGCTCCGGCACCGAACCGCGTTCGAGGTCCGATGATGGCGTTCTCCTTGGCTGCGCCGGTGGCGATCCAAGACCAAAACCGACGACGAATTGCGAGGATAGCTGAGAAGAGGCGCATCGGCGAATGTCTGCCATATACGATCCGACTGGTCTAGACGCGATCACGCTCCAAAGTAGCCCGCGCGCGACAGACGACGAAGACCCTCGACGCAGTAGATTCCGTACCTCAGGCCGCCCACGGCGTTGATGTGGAGGCCGTCTGAAGTGTATGAGGCAGGCATGAAGTAGCCGAGGCCGCTCTCGCCGCCGACATCCAGATAGGCGCACGAGGTCAGCAAGGCCACCTCGCGCACCGCTCTCATGAACTGATCCAGAGTTTTGCCCTGCCCGTTGGTCCTCATGATCCTGTGGGTGGCGTGGGTGGAGTCGCCGCTGTACGGGACGAAGAAAATGATCTTCGCGTTCGGTGCCTGAGTCCTGATGGCGACGACGGCGGCCCAGAGAGCTCCGTAGAACGTGGCCGTGGTGGTCTGCCCCAGCGCACCCAGGACGACCTCCTGGGCTCCAAAGTCGTTGATACCTGCCGCGATTGTGACGACCTCGGTGTCTGCCGGTATGTTCGCAATCTGGTTGTAGATGCCGAAGCTCGCGTATGCTGTCGTCGACTGACCGAGCGACGCGCCGCTGACGCCGAGGTTTGTCAGCACCATCCCAGTCTGGCTGGCTATGACGCTGGTATAAAAGCCGGCGATCGTGATGCTGTCGCCTAGTGTCGCCAATTTCTTGCCGACCAGAGCTTCGCGGCCGTCATCGTAGGGATCGCCACCGATGTCAGCCCCGTTGGCCAGCAAGCCGAGGTAAAGAGCGGCATTGGCGACGGCCGTTACCCCTGCGCTCTTGGTCCAAGCGGAAGTGGAGTGATTTTCAGAATCGCCAAAGAGGTTCGCGCCGCCGTTGAGGTGGAGCTTGGAGGATAGAACATAGAGACCAGATGCGCCATCGCCGACGTAGGGGTGCGTACCGGCGGCTGCGAAGATGCGGTGCTGCCAGTTCGTTGACGCCGAGGCCGTCGCTGTGACAATGACCGTGCATTCATACCAGTCATTGCCGAGCGCGACGATGCTCGCACCGGTGCCGCTTGCGGTGCCGTTTTCGAGATCGAACGTGCAGTTGAAGATCGCGGCGTTATTGGAGAACAGGTTGAGCCGATAGCGTTCGCCCTTTTTGGCGATGACCTTCCAGACGACGGCGTCGCCCAAGACCACGCTCTTGGCTTGGTAGACCGAAGGGCTAGCCGATCCGCTTGGCTCGACGAGTTTGGTCGCCGACATGCGGCCAATCGCACGAATGTAGAGTTCTTCGACCGTATCCGGGAGGGTGATGAGCGATGGGGCATTTGGGCTGGTCGTGGTGGTGACCGTGACGTTCTGTTTGGTGAACGCTGCGTTGGCCGGATCGCTGCTCGGGAAGAGGTTGGCCGTCAGTCCCTGCTTGCGGAGGATGATACTGCGAATGTACAGGCCGCTCGTGCCGTCCCCGGTATAGGGGAGATTGCCTGCCGCCGACATGCGAACCTGCACGTTATTGGTGACGTTTGAACCCACCAAAACAACGGCTTTACATTCGAACCAGCCGCCCCCAAGGGCGGAGATGCTGGCACTGACGATGTTCGCGCCGAACGTGCTTACGACCACGCCTTCTTCGAGATTGAAGTTGGCCGTGTATGCCGCGCCAGCGGCAGTGTGAATAAGCTGGAGCATGGCCCGTTCGCCGGCCCGCGCTATCACGACATGCTCAATGGTGTCTCCCGAAACAAAAGAATATGAGCGGTAGACGGACGGGCTGACGCCTGAGCCGATGGATTCCACCATTTTAGTGGTAGGGAGGCTGAGGCCCTGAATCATCATCATGAGTTCAACAGCCGACATCAAGGAGGATGTCGCGGCGCGAACGCCAGTATCAGTCGCCACCGGCCCTGCTGTGACGTTGTACAGCCCAAGGACCCCGGCCGAGACTTCCGTCCAAAAATATTCGCCGACATCGGCATTCTTGCCGAGCACGACTGCGGCGGCCGCGCCTGCCAATCCCGCCGATGCCGCGAAGCTGAAATTTGGCGCCACCGTGTAGGTGCCGGGCGCGGTGATCAGGATCTGCGTCAGCGCTCCGCCCGCCACCACGAAGCGGCCGGCGGCGCCCGAACCGGCGCCGCCGGCAAATGCCAGGTCGAAGGTGCCGTTGGTGCCCCCGGAGCCCGCCGTGATCGCACCGCTGCCGATGACGCCAAGGCCGATCGCCGCCGCGATGGTCGGAAAGATGCCCTTGCCATACAAAGACGCGTCGCGCGCCGCCTGTGCGCCGGCCAGATTGGCGGCGGTCGTGACGACATCGGCGGCGGTCAGCCCGGCATTCGCGGCGGAGCTGGCAGCGCTGGCGGCTGCCTGGCCGGCACTGGCGCCAGTGGCATCCTTCAGCACCTGCGTTTCATCGCGCAGCGCCTCGACCTCATCGACCACCTCCGCAACGTCAGGCGGCACGAAAGGAACAATGGTGATGGCATCGCTGCCCACCGCCGGCTCGTCTGCCATAAATTCAAACACCCGACCGGCATGGGCCGACCCGACCTGGGTGTGAACCGTCGTCCCCTTCTGCATCGCGCGGGCGGTGCGGGCGTCGGCAGCGCGGAACCATTCGCCCTCGCTCGCCGTGTAGATGCCGTTCTGTCTTTGGTCAGCCTGGTCCTTGACCAGCACGCGGTCGCCAACCTCGCATAGCACGCCGTCAATGATCTGCAGGCCATGAAGGAGAATGTTGACCGTGGTCGCTAGGCGCACGGGTTCGCGTTCGCCGGTCAGAAGTCGAACGGCGGCAGTTGCAGGTCGAGCCATCAGGCTTCTCCATGAAAAAGCCCCGCGAAAGCGAGGCTTGAAAGTGCTCTATGATTTCAGCGTGCGCTTAGGGGACGCGCGGTCCATGGCACATCTGCGGGGCGCGGAAGAGGCGCGGCTCCGGCTTCAAAAGAAAAGGGCGCCCAAAACCGTTGCGGCCTATGGCAATCCGACAACGCGCCTCCCAACGCGCCTCTTTGTCCAGCCGGCGATTGTCAGCCCCAACGCCATGCCGGCGCAGTCGGCAACCCAGTCGAACCCATCCAGATCGCGCCCTATCAGTTGGGCGCCCTGAAGAACCTCGATCGCCGCGCCGGTAAAGGCGAGAAGAACAACCAGCCTTGCCTTGTGTCCCGGCCAGCCGAGGCTTCCCAGGGCCGCCAGCACCGCGAAGGCGATGGCGTGTTGGAGCTTGTCATCGTGAAGCGTGACGGCCATGCCGAGATCCGGCAAGAACCGCACCGGAAGAAGAGTGAGCAGGAGAACGCCGGCCAACGTGACCAGGAAGGCGATTCTTGCCAGCATCGGATAAGAGTCTAAGCGCAACAAGATGGGTCAGTCCTTCATCTGAAAGTCTGGATGGGCCAGGGGATTTGAAGTTGCCGCTCCAATGATCGCATCAGAGCTGGGAATTTCAAATCCAGAACCAAAAGTCTGTGTCGTAAGAAAGGCCGCCGTCGCTCTCATCGCCCTGGAAACGACCACATACCTGCGTCCATTGCCAGCGGCGATTTCAGGAACCTTGTGTTTTTCCTATGAACAAGCCTACGAAGACGAGACGTGAAAGAGTAGGAGCGCTAAGATGTCGGTGAGCTGACGGCCCAGGGGCAGGTAACGAGAAATCTAGCCCGGCCGCCCGGTGCGGACATCAGTTTTGCGCCACCGAGGCGCCGGCCAGCCAAGCGAGCGCAGCCCTGTCGTCGGGCCTGAGAGCGGCAAGGCGGTCGTCGCCCGAAGCGGTCCCGTTCGGGTTTTCCGCCGACAGGTCGGTGCCGCCTTCAGCGCCGGTGGTTTCACCGTTGATCGCGCCGATGGTCTCCTTCGCGGCAGGCTCGGCGCCAATCAGTTCAACAGCGCGGCCCGGATCCTTGGCGATCATCGCCTGGGCGAGCGCCTTTGCCGTGTTGCTGCGCCATGCAGCTTCGGCCAATTCCCTGCCGACCGGGTTGCCCATCTTGGCGATGAAGTCGAACCCGCTCTGCCTGATCGCTTCGAACGCTGCGGTGTCGTCCGGATCGCTCTGCGCGATGGCGCTTGTGTAGGCGTCCTGCGCCTTGGACCATTCGGCCTGCTCATAGGCCTGGCGGCGCGCATATTGCTGTGCGGCCATGCGTGCCGAGCCGGCCAGCCTTAAAGCCTCTTTTTTCCTGATGAAGTTGGCGCGTTCGCTCTCCGGCACTTTCGGCACAGCGCTGTCGAATATCTTATCGAACAGGCCGGACTTGATGACGCCGTTGGTGCGGGGATCGACCTGGCCGTATATCGCGTCATGCAGGCCACGACCGTCGGCCGGCGCATTCTGGATCGCCTCGTTTTCGGCCTGGGCGATCTGCCCGTTCAACTCGCGGCCGATGACCTCGGCGTCGAAGGCATCCTGCTGCTGCTTCTGCTGCTGGAAGCGCTCGGCGACAGCCGAGAACTCGGCGCCAAAGCCTTGCATGGCGGCGCCGACCGGCGAGCCACCGGGATAGGAAACCACATTGCCGGTGTCGAGTCGGCGCTGGGCAAGGTGGAGGGGGATGGTCGCCATCAGTAAAGCCCTCCGCCCGGCGCCGGCGGAAAGGCGCTCTTGCCGAACGTCACGGCCTTGCTGGGGTCGTAGATGCCGGAAAGGCCGGACACGAAATTGCCGCCTGCCCTAGAGATCGACGCGGCCGCCGCCTGCCTGCCGGAAAAGCGCGAGATCGCCGCTTGCCTGTTCAGACTGTTCTGGCGCAGCTGCGAGCCGTACTGGATCGCCTTGATGTCGAGCTGGCCCTGTCTCGCATTGGCCGCCAGCACCTCGGTCGGAGTGCCTGATATGGCGACGCCCGAGGCGCCGGCCTGGGCGCGCGCCTGCGACAGCAGGAGGTCCTGCTTGTGGCGTTCCTGGCCCTGTTCGAAGGCCGCGGCTTGCGCGTCGGCCCGCGCCTGCTGCTCATAGGCCTTGGCCTGATAGTCGGCCATCTGCCTCGACTGCTGGCCCTCGACCAGCGCGCCGCCGACCGAAAGAGCCGTGCCGATAAGGGCAAGTGTGCACATGGTCAGCCGCGGCCTCGGCCACGAAGCGAAAATCTGCCCGTGATGGCTCCAACCGGCGCGCCGAGCGCCGGGCGCGGGTCGAGCGCGCCGCCGGGGCTGAGGAGGGACAGAAGCAGTCTGTCGGCCTGGATCGCTGCCGCGCTGAGACGAGCGGGTGCTGCCGCTCGCCGCCCGGCGATGGCGGCGCGCCGGATGGCGGTCAGGTTGATTTTCAGGTCCGCAGCGCCGGCGGCGTCGAACTGGCTGTTGCCGGTGGCGACGGCGCGGCGCAAGGTATCGGCGTCGAACAATTGCTGGCGCAGCTGTTCTATCAGCCACTGGGCCATGCGCCAGCGCTCTTCGAGGGAAGCGGCGTTTGCCCGGATCTCGTCGGCAAGTGCTGCGATGTCGACGCAGGCTTCACTTTGCGCGGCGGCGCGGCGCTTGTCATCGGGGATTGGGGTCACGGGAGGGTCCTTTTAGGAGGGTGATGGAAAACGGCGATGCCGCTGATTTCCCCCTTTGAGGGGGAGATGCCAAGGTTTGGCAAAGAGGGCAGGCCAGAGGGGGTCGTCTCGCGTGAAGCCCCTTCAGCGAGCCGTAAGCGCGAACACTCAAAAGGTTCAAAAGGTCTGCCTGCCTGGTTTTGGTAGAAGGCGATTTGTTACGCCGAACTATGCCCGCTAGACGCACTTACGCGATGCCTAGGGAACGGTTTCCAGCCTCGCGGGTTTGAATCGCGGGCGAACGCTTTTGAAGGCGGCATCACCATGCTACAGATCAACGACACCAAAAAGCTGGTTAAGGAGCTCGATGAGAGGGAGCGGCAAAGCCTCATCCGCATCAAAGGATCTCAGGAACTCATCGAGCAGAACCGCCGGCTGACAAAGAGGTCCCGTGGAATCCTTGCGCGCGCGTCCGAACTGGCCGCCGCGCTTGGCAGGACTAACGACCAGACTTGAGAAAGCTCTGCGCCGTTATTGCTCCGGCTACCATGCCAAAGTGATTATCTGGGACAGCTCGGCGATGTCGCCATAGATCTTCGAACCTTTGTCGAGAAAACACTTGTCACCGAGGGCTTCAAAGAGTGAGCTTGACGCGGTGCAAACCGGCAGGTTCTTCGAATTGGCGTACGTACCGAGCGTCGCGGTTTCGATCTTGCGGTCCGCAGCTTCGGCATTGCTGACGCTGATCGCGAGGATAGCGATAGCAAGGTGGCTCGGGCGTAAGTAAGGTCGCGACATGCATCAAATTAGCACCGGCCCTTGATGGGTTTCGTCCATCGATTGGATGAAGCGGCCACCTATTTTAGCAATCTCTTGACTAAGACGCCGACCGCCCCAGACTCATGGAATGGCGCGGGGAATTGGGATTGGAGTTCTGGTGGCGATTAATGCCACAGTCCGCAGACGGGTCACAGAGGACCGCGTCAGCGTATCAATCCCTCTTACAACTTCCCGCATTCGATCATCGATCATACTAAGATGAAGAAGGGGCAACAGATCGAGCTCACCGGAGAGATCACGCGCATAGATGAGGAAGACGGCAGGGTGACCGTTGATCTGGGACCGCTGGTGACGGTCGACATTGATAAGGTCAGGCTATTGGAGAAATACCGGCCGCCGAAACGCAAGAAGCCGCTGCGTGACATGGTGGACTAGGCTTGTCGGTACAGACGGGCTCCTACGAAAACAGTACGCATACATCCGGTTTTATTGGATTTACCTTTATGAAAACAGTGTCTCCGGCATGTTTATTGGTCGTCTCTTTTCTATAAAAATTCTTAGCTACTGAGTCGTATTTCTTGCCATCGAACAAGTAACTCACTCTTATATTGTAAGTGACAGGATCAACAGCCGCAGTCAGTCTATCTTCAACCCTGGCCTCAAGCACCGGCCAAGCTGTCGCCTGCGCTGCAAACCTATTCTCCTGAATAGTTGCAAGAATAATAAAAACGAATCCAATTATAAAGCACACGAAGACAAAAATAAAACCAGCATGATAGTTCTCCATTCTTTCTCACGCCGACCTTTCCTAGAAGAGATAAACATTACCTAGAAAGACTTGTAATGGCAGAATCAGCCTTGTCGGTCATTGCCCCTTCGCCTTCGCATAGCCTGTCGGTGTCGTGTCTGGCGTGTAGATCACGCCCACGCGCTTGCTGCCGCACTTGGCGCACTTCAGCTTCGGAATGATGTGACGCGGACGGCATTGCCGATCACATCGGCGGGGCGCTTCTGGCCTTTAGGTCCGGTGGGCACTGACATCTCCTTCACCGCTCCCGCCACCCAACAGATGATCTATTTGAGATGGGCTGATAACCTGACGACCTTCTCTTATCCACGGACGGGCACCTTGGAAGGGTGGCGTTTTCGCGGCCGTTAAAGCGTCTTGGATTGAGTCATACCGGCTTGCGCTTAGAGACGAAAAAGCGCCAGCTGGTGGTTCACCGGAGGCGGCCGGATGCCAGCGAAGGTAGACAGGTTTGTTCGGCAGGGGCATCCTCGATCCTAATGCTTTCCGCTAAGCATAATAGGTGCTTCCGCCTATGGGAGCAAACGAGATGCGTTTCGCTTTCTTCCCGGAAATCCTTCAGCAAAGCGTGGCGCAGCATCTCTTCGGCCTGCCTTGCCCGCGCGGAACCAACAGTCAATGCTGCCGTTCTCCCGTGCCGGTCAGGAACATTCTTAATGTACAATCCGTGGGTCGATCTCTGTTTCTCTGCGATGGAGGCGCAGCAGGTCATCTGGCTTCGCACATTGCGAATTGCCAAGGGAGGCAAGCCGGCAGAGCGGGAAGCTAAGCGAATGATCAGTGAAAAGATCAAGG
>NZ_RZSU01000180.1:0-8090 GCF_003997585.1 Mesorhizobium sp. M5C.F.Cr.IN.023.01.1.1
GTCCGGCGCATGCGTCCGGACCACAGCTGGGACGACATAGCGCGGTTTCTGAAGCAACGTGGGCTCGGCTGGTCACCGGAGCGATTGCGCCGGGCCGTCAAATGGATGGTCACCGAAGGGATGGCGGATGCGGCGCTTCTGAGGAAATCTCCACCTCGCCTGCCCGAGGATCGCCTGATGACGCTGGTTGCCGGGATCCATTCGTCCAATCCGCAGCTTACGCTGCGCGAAATCGCCGGCCAGCTGGAAAGGTTACACGAGCGCACGCCGCATGGCGGGACGAAATGGGCGCCCTCGTCGGTCAAGAACCTTCTCGACCGTGCGAAGCGGAACGGCTTGCTCAGCGAGGCCTGAGACGCAAGTATTGTGTGGCGCGAACGCAATACCCATCGCGCGCCCTGACCCTAGCCGAAATCGGCCAAAGAATTCGTAAACGCCGGAGCGCGCTTCCATGATGGACACCAGGATCATCGACAGCCGAGACGATTTTGCGCAGTGGGCGATCGACCGGGCCACTGCGATCCTGACCGATCAGGGTTCGGACCTCGCCACCGCCGCCCGCGGCGGAAACGAAGCTCAAATCGGCGAGACCGCACAGGCGCTGGGTCAGGCGATCGTTGATGCCTTGCTCGAGGCGTTTGACGGTCTTATGGGCGGCGACTGAGACATCGGCTCGGACCGCGGGAATGGCTGCTCCACCAAAAGCGGGACCGAAATTCGAGTGCACAGATCCGTCCGACATCACGATCTCGGCCGACGCAAGCTTCTCAGAAGCGCTTCGGAGACCTCGAGCCGCCCTTCCCGCTTGTCGGCATCGTCCGGCGGGCCGCCACGGGTCTGCGCAGCCGCCTTTTCGGTGTCCAGCTTGGCGCGCAACAGTGCCATGACCATCGGCCAGGCCGAGAATTTCCCGTCGCGGGCCCGATCTGTCAGGCTGCGCAAATAACCGCCGGCGCTATTGATCTGGTCGGCGCGCTGGTAGATCGCCGCCAGCGTAATTGCCGCCTGCCGTTCACCCATAACCTCGCAGGCCTCCCGCCAGGCGCTCGGGCTGACCCCCAGCATCGGCCGGGCGACTTCCGCCGCCGCCAGAAAATCCCGCCAGTTGCGGATTTCGGCGTCCTTCGCCAGCTCACGCCAGTTTGCGCAGGCGTCCAGCACGATCCCCAAGGGCAGCTCGCGCTTTGGCAAGCTGTGCAGGTTGTGGTTTTCCGCGGCGCTGCCGCCCGCTTCTTCCTTATCTCCTAAGCCGTTTTCAGATTCAGATAGAGAGTCTGGGTTTGAATTCTGTATGTGGCGACCAGAACGGGACTCATTGGCGTCCGGATTCTCGGATTTTGTGAAGGATTCCAATGCTTCACGGATTTCAATCCAGAGCAGCTCCAGATCCTCGCAGATGTCCTCGAGAAGCTGTCGTGGCGCCGTCCTGGGGAGCCGGGCGATAATCTCCTGATAGACCCGGGTCATCTTGCCCCAATTGCCAGGAACGCCCTCCTCGATGCCGGCATCGATCATCTTCACGATGTCCCGGCGCAGAAGCGTCAGGCGCTCCCTCGCGGCCTTGTAGGCGCGTTTCTCGGCCTGAACCGTCTCTGCCAGTTCGGCGAACTCCTCGGCGCGCGCGACGATCGGCGACAGATCGAAGCCGTAGGCCTGCTCGATCTGCCCGCCCCTGCCCTTGCGCGCGAAGCGCTTGCCGTTGGGGCTGTCGCGGCGGATGATGAGCCCGCAGTCGACCAGGACGGCCAAATGACGCCGCAGCGTTGTCGGCGGCATGCCGTTCGCCCGGGCCATGAGCTGCTCGTTCGACGGCCATACGATCAATTCGCCATCGGCCGAGAGTTCCATGTCCCGATGGAAGGACAAAAGCGCGTTGAGGATCGCCAGCGCGCGATCCGTGGCGCCGATCAGATCCTTGGCTTCACGGATCGATTTGAAGGCATGCCATTTCTGAACGCGTGCGCCTTCCGGCATCGCGTTCGCCACGGCCTGGCTCGCCATCATGGCAAGCGTCATCGTTCGCCGCCCAAAGGGCGTCGTTGCTATGTGTCCCGTCATGGTTCTGCCCTCTAGCTCTTAGGCAAAGCAAAGGCGCTCACCAAAACGGCGTCCAAATCTCCTCACGGAGACTCTTGACTGTGATTCGCGGAAGTGAGATTCTCGTTGTCGCCAAACGAACGAGAGAGGCTTCCGAGACGCTGTTTCGGGGGCCTTTCTTTTTACCGCATGCTACCTCTATGATTGTTGCGCCATCCTTTGGCTTCGGCCGAGACCGTCACCCTTCCAGTGCCTCGCCCATCCTTGTCAGCTGACAAGGCTTTGCGCTCCGCACCGAAATCACACCTCGCCCTCCCGGGCAAAAAACCTGTCCATCAACACCGGCAGTTCCTCCTCGAGGAAACCGCCAAACGCCGCCGCGTATTCGGTTGCTATCGATAGCTTGATGTCACCGCCGGAGAATGTCGCTTTTCCGACTACCTTTCCGGCCGGGCCCTTAATCTCCTTCTCGCTGCGGGACCGTGGCGGGTCCTTCCTCACCGCAGCTAGAGCGCGCTTGAACCGTTCATCTGATGGCAGGGATAAAACCTTGTCATCTGACAAGGTTTTCTGCACTCGCGTCAGAGCTGACTGGTCCTCGCTCACAGCAGTAGCCAATGCAATCCATCGCGGACGGCCGATCTTAGGCGCACGGCCAATTTTCTCTATCACGCCCACTGGAAGCGCCCGGCAAACCGACCTGAGACGCGCCAATTCCGGATCATCAATTGACAAGGCGGCGCGAATATCTCGTGCTTTGATGCCCGCCGCGTCCATTCTCCAGGCGAACAGCGCGCGTTCAATCCAACTGAGGTCTTGTCTCGCGGCGTTCTCAATGCCCTGCGCCACGACAAGCTCGCTGTCTGACAATGACAGGATCGTGGCTTTTACCCTGATGCCGAGTTCGGCTGCCGCTCGCCAGCGGCGATGCCCGTAGACGACCTGATAGCGGCCCTCCGAGCCAGGATGCCGCCGAACCTGGATTGGAACCTTCTGGCCCTCCTCCAGGATTAGCTTCTTCAGTGCTTCGAAGTCGGCATCACTGTCGTCAGGAAGCCTATCCGGAAACGGCGATGGATCTATCAGCTTTGGGTCGAGTTCAGTACCACCACCAGCGTCGACAAGTGCCCGCAGGTTATCTCGCTCCTCCCGCAACTCTGCTAGCGACCGTTGGGTCGCACCGATTACGCCCGCCCCAACCCGGGCTAGCGGTTGCGCAGAGGGAGGCGAATGGTTCTTAGACTCCGAAGCTCCCGCTTCCGACTGCGAGAAAGCTCCAAAGTTCGCGAGAATTGACTTTCCGCCAGGACGCTTCGCCATCATGTCCGTCCCCAACTTTGCTTGATCAAGCCGAGGATTTGGTCATTGACAGCGTCGATAGACTCCCGCGCACGCTTCACCGTCGCAGCGGAGATGTTGCCGGATTCAAGCTCATAGAGAGTACGCTTCGCCAAGCCCGCAGTTTCAATCGCCGCACTCTCGACTGCCGTTGACGTGAGAACGTCTTCCGTGAACAGATGCCGAAGCATTGTGACGACATGGACCTGAGACTGGTCCATAGGATCGTGCCTGGTCACGACATATCGCAGAAAATCCTGCTTCATCGTTGCGCCAGCATCCCGAATGACGGAGATCAGATCACCCATCATCAAAAGGAATTGGCTCATCGACATGACGTCCAGCATGGCCGGATGGACGGTGACAAGAAGACCCGTCGCAGCATAAATGGCTCCAAGTGTCAGGAAGCCAAGAGAAGGGGGGGTATCCAGGATGACGACATCATACCGATCCTCAACCTCTGCCAGCGCGAGCCGCAACCGCTCGAAAAAGATGCTCTCGGCGTCCGTCCGCCGCTGCGATAGGAACCGCGGTGTCTCATGTTCATATTCCATGACCTCTATATTTCCCGGGATCAGGTCGATGCCCGTGAAATACGTGGGTCGAACAATTTCAGCGATTGGGCGACGCTCATCGTCGTACCGTAGGGCTGCATAAATGGTCTCGTTCTGCTGCACGTCCATTTCTGGCTGCGCGCCAAACATCGCGGATAGTGACGCCTGTGGATCGAGATCGATCGCGAGAACGCGATAGCCATGGAGCGCCAGATAGTGGGCGAGGTGGGCGCTCGTCGTCGTCTTAGCACTGCCGCCTTTGAAATTTGCGACGGCCAAAATCTGCAGATGCTCGCTGCCTCGGCGATGCGGCAGAAATCTCAACGCCTCTGTCGGTCGTTGAGCTGCAAACAGCTCACGAAGTTCGTTGATTTGCGCCAGCGTGTAGACGCGATGATTGTTTTCAAGGCGGGCAGGGACGGGGCCTTTGCCTTCGTTGGACATCAACTTGAGAGTCGATTCGGGAATAGAGGTCAGCCGTGAAACTTCGTGAATCATGAAGTTCCTGAGACTCTTCTGGGCGTCCGGCGGGTACATCTGCTGGCGCCTCGCCTGCAGATGTTCGGAGAGCATGCCAGCATGCCGGACGATCTTGTCAGCCGGATCCTCGCTCTGCACTCTGATTGCGGCTTGCGCGGCCATTGTCGATTTCATTCCTCTTTGTCGGTCTACATGCGACTTATCGGCTTTTGCCCGACAAGCAGCTAGGCCATGATTCTCCGCCTGCGTCCAGTGGTTTAAGGTTAACGACTGGTTAACGCGATATCATTGCGAGGTAGCGGAGATGCGGGTTTTCCTGTTCCATATCAGTTCCTTAACCGACATCTTCGCGTCGATCTTCGCCAGCTATCGCTAGTAATTCTATTAGGGTGCTGCATCCCCAAGTTTCGCGCCGGCAGAGGGCTTTATCCCGCCGTGGAGGCCGACTCCCCCTGATCGCATCGAATCGCACTCATAATTTCGCTAGTCGCGGCCCTCCGCTCAATCGTGCCCTTTGCCTCCGAACGCACTCGATTCGGAGCAATACTGATGCGGGCACTGGCCATTCCTCCTGACGCATTTGATGACTTTCCTGATCTTCTCGATTCCATGCACCGCCTTCGGGCTCGCATCTTCAAGGGACGGCTCGGATGGGACGTAGTCACAACGGCAGGGCGAGAAATCGATGAATTCGACGCTCTGAAGCCAACATACATCCTGGCGATATCGTCGGCCTCCGAGGTCGCCGGCTGCGCAAGGCTGCTGCCGGCGAGCGGACCGACCATGATCGAGGCGCTGTTTCCCGATCTGGTGCAGTCGGGCGCCTTCAAGCCGCATTCTGCGATGATCGAGAGCTCGCGCTTCTGCGTCGACACCTCGCTTGACGAGGGGAGGGCAGGGGGCTCGCTCCACGATGCGACACTCACCATGTTCGCCGCCATCATCGAATGGTCGATGGCCAACGGATATCGCCAGATCGTCACCGGGACGGACCTTCGCATCGAGCGCATTCTCAACAGAGCCGGTTGGCCGATGAGCCGGATCGGGGAGCCGCGGAGGATCGGCGAGACGACTGCCATCGCAGGGATGCTGCCGGCAGACCGCGCGAGCCTCGAGCGCGTGCGCCCGCCGTCATATCGCTCCGTCCTTAGTCCGAAGCTGCGTGCCGCCTGAGCGAGGATGGCCATGTCCCAGCTTCGCTCGCACCCGCGCCTAATCCGCAAGCTGCAGGAAGCGCTCGGCGATCAGCTCTGCGTCGCCCTCGATGACGCGACCGTCGTCGAGATCATGCTCAATCCCGATGGCCGGCTTTTCATAGAGCGGCTCGGCCACGGCGTTATGCCGGCCGGAGAGATGAGTGCCGCAACCGCCGAGGTCGTCATCGGCAGTGTGGCGCATGCGCTGCATTCGGAGGCAGACGATGATCGACCGATCGTCTCGGGCGAGCTGCCGATCGGCGGCCACAGATTCGAGGGGCTTCTGCCTCCGGTAGTGGCGGCGCCGACCTTCACCATCCGCAGGCGCGCGTCGCGGCTCATTCCGCTCGACGACTATGTAAAGGCCAAGGTGATGACAACGCGCCAGGCGGATATCATCCGTAACGCGATTGCCTCACGGCTCAATGTCGTCATTTCCGGCGGCACAGGTTCCGGCAAGACCACTCTCGCAAACGCGGTGATCGCCGAGATCATCGAGACAGCCCCGGAGGATCGTATTCTGATCCTCGAGGATACCGCCGAGATCCAGTGCGCGGCGGAGAACGCGGTCGCATTGCATACCAGCGACACGATCGACATGGCGCGGCTCCTGAAGAGCACGATGCGGCTGCGCCCCGACCGGATCATCGTCGGCGAGGTCCGCGACGGGGCTGCGCTGACATTGCTGAAAGCCTGGAACACCGGCCACCCGGGCGGCGTGACCACGATCCATTCCAATAACGCCATGTCGGCGCTGCGCCGCCTCGAGCAGCTCACCGCCGAGGCGAGCCAGCAGCCGATGCAGGAGGTCATCGCCGAAGCCGTCGATCTGGTCGTCTCGATCGAGCGTACTGGCCGCGGACGGCGCGTGCGCGACGTGGTCCACGTCGAGCGGTTCGAGGGCGGCCGATACAAAACTGAATCCTACCCCCAGATCGACGAGGACAGCCATGCAGCGTAAACCCGGAAGTGTCTTTGCAGTCGGATTGCTGGCTCTCCTGGCCTGCCTCGAGCTCAGCGCCCCGGCTCTGGCCTCGAGCGGCGGCGGCCTGCCCTGGGAAGGCCCGCTGCAGCAGATCCAGCAATCGATCACGGGTCCGGTTGCCGGCTTCATCGCGCTCGCCGCGGTCGCGATCGCCGGCGGCATGCTGATCTTCGGCGGCGAGCTCAATGATTTCGCGCGGCGGCTGATGTATGTCGTGCTCGTCGCCGGCATCCTGCTCGGCGCAACCCAGATCGTCGCGCTGTTCGGCGCCAGCGGCGCCTCGATCGGCGATGTCGCTTCTTCGCCGAAGATCGATCGGGAAGGGGAGGGCGGTCATGGCTGAGCCGGGCTCGACCCTCGACCGTTCGCGAATCCATCGGGCGCTGTCGCGGCCAAACCTGCTGCTTGGCGCCGACCGCGAGCTCGTGCTCCTGACCGGCCTCGCGGCCGTGATCCTGATCTTCGTCGTGCTGACGCCCTATTCGGCGTTGTTCGGGATTGCGGTCTGGGTCGTCGTGGTGGCGGCACTGCGGATGATGGCCAAGGCCGATCCGATGATGCGGCGCGTCTATGCCCGTCATGTCGGCTACCGGGCCTACTACCGGCCGACCTCGACGCCCTGGCGCCGGTTCTGAGGCCCGGCCATGGTCGCTCTACGCTCCTTCCGTCATTCCGGCCCGTCCTTCTCGGATCTGGTGCCCTATGCCGCGCTGGTCGCGAACGGCGTCATCCTGCTCAAGGACGGCTCGCTGATGGCGGGCTGGTATTTTGCGGGGCCGGACTCGGAGAGTTCGACCGATGCCGAGCGCAACGAGGTCTCCCGCCAGATCAACGCGATCCTGTCGCGGCTTGGCTCAGGCTGGATGATCCAGGTCGAGGCGGTGCGGGTCGCGACCTCGGACTATCCGGCGCGCGAGGAATGCCATTTTCCGGACGCCGTGACGCGGGCGATCGACGACGAGCGCCGCGCGCATTTTGAGGAGGGGAGGGGACATTTCGAGAGCCGCCACGCGCTGATCCTGACCTGGCGGCCGCCGGAAAGACGGCGCTCGGGCCTCGCGCGATACGTCTATTCCGACAGCGAGAGCCGCACCGCGCGCTATGCCGACACCGTGCTGGAAAACTTCCAGACCTCGATCCGCGAGGTCGAGCAGTATCTGGGCAATGTGCTTTCGATCCGCCGCATGGTGACGCGCTCGGTTGAGGAGCGGGGCGGCTTCCAGACCGCCCGCTATGACGAGCTCTTCCAGTTCATCCGCTTCTCAATCACCGGCGAAAACCATCCGGTGCGCCTGCCCGACATCCCGATGTATCTCGACTGGCTGGCGACCGCCGAGTTCAGCCATGGCCTCACGCCCATGGTCGACAGCCGCTATCTCGCGGTGGTCGGCATCGACGGCTTCCCAGCCGAGAGCTGGCCGGGCATCCTCAACTCGCTCGACCTGATGCCGCTCACCTACCGGTGGTCGTCGCGCTTCATCTTCCTCGATGATCAGGAGG
>NZ_RZSU01000181.1:0-7835 GCF_003997585.1 Mesorhizobium sp. M5C.F.Cr.IN.023.01.1.1
GAAGCACGGTGAGAGGATCTGCCGTGCTCGAGCGCTACCAGACGAGCCTCAGCGGGCTGGCCCGCAGGAACCGTTTGCGGGGCCTGAGCGGCCCCGAGGGGATCGACTTCGCCTCCAACGACTATCTCGGGCTTGCCCGCTCGAAGCGCGTGGCCGACGCGGTCGCACTTGCACTCGCCGCCGGCACGCCCGTGGGTGCTGCCGGCTCGCGCCTCCTGCGCGGCAACGACCCCGAGCACGAGGCGCTGGAAGCAAAGGCAGCCCACTTCTTCGGCGCCGAGCGCGCACTGTTCTTCGGCGGCGGCTATGTCGCCAGTTTCGCGGTGCTGACGACCCTGCCGCAGAAGAGTGACCTGGTCGTACTGGACGAACTCGTCCACGCCAGCGCACACGAAGGCGCGCGGGCCGGCCGGGCCGAGGTGGTGCAAGCCGCTCACAATGACGCGGATGCGGTGGACAATGCCATCCGGGCCTGGCGCGCACGAGGCGGCGCCGGGCGTGCCTGGATCGTTGCCGAGAGCCTCTACTCGATGGATGGCGACCGGGCCCCGCTCGCCGAGCTGATCGAGGTCGCCGACCGCCACGAGGCATTCCTGTTCGTGGACGAGGCGCATGCCACTGGAATCTATGGCCCGGATGGACGCGGTCTCGCGCATGATCTCGAGGGCCGCGACAATGTCGTTGTGCTCCACACCTGCGGCAAGGCGCTCGGTGCCTCCGGCGCGCTGGTGACCGGACCGGCTGTCATCCGCGACTACCTCGTCAACCGCTGCCGGCCCTTCATCTATGCAACGGCCCCCTCCCCGCTGATGGCGGTGGCGGCATCCGAGGCGCTGAACATCCTCCGCGACGAACCCGAACGCCGCGAGCGGCTGGCCGGCCTCGTCGCCTTCGCCGGCGAGAAGCTCCAGTCGCGCTGCGGCATCAAGCCGAGCGGCTCGCAGATCGTGCCGGTGATCGTCGGCGACAGTCGTCGCGCCATGGCGCTGGCAACGGCGCTGCAGGGACGCGGCTTCGACGTGCGCGGCATCCGCCCGCCGACCGTGCCCGAGGGCACCGCCCGGCTGCGGGTCTCGCTGACGCTCAATGTAGAAAAGGTCGATATCGCCGACATGAGCGAAGCGTTGGCCGAACTGAAGCGCATCAATTTATGAGCAGGACCTTCGTCATCACCGGCACCGATACCGGCATCGGCAAGACGGTCGTCGCGGCCGGCCTCGCCGGCCTGCTTGGCGGCGCCTACTGGAAACCGGTGCAGTCGGGACTTGACGGGGAAACCGACAACCAGGCGGCTGCGCGGCTGGCGCAACTGCCGCCCGAGCGGATCCTGCCGGAAGCCTGGCGCCTGACGCGGCCACTGTCGCCGCATTGTGCCGCCGAACTCGAGGGTGTGACCATCGACCCCGACCGGCTCGCCCTGCCCGAAACCGAACGTCCCTTGATCGTGGAGGGTGCCGGAGGCCTGATGGTGCCGCTCACTCGCAAGACGCTGTTCGTCGACGTCTTCGCCCGCTGGCAGGCGCCGGTGGTGCTGTGCGCACGCACCGCGCTCGGCACGATCAACCACACGCTCCTGTCGATCGAGGCGCTGCGCCGCCGCGACGTCCCGTTGCTCGGCGTGGCCTTCATTGGCGAGGCGATGCCGGATACGGAGTGCACCATCGCCGGGATGGGCCAGGTGCGTGTGCTTGGCCGCCTCCCCTTGCTCGACCCGCTGACGGCCGGGACCCTGCGCTCGGCCATGACCTCATATTTCGACTTGGCGGCATTCGATGAGGTCAAGGAATGAGCGGCTCGGCGGTATGGCATCCCTTCACTCAGCACGCCGTCGAACCGGCCATGCCGGCGATCGTCCGGACGGAAGGGGCCTGGCTGCAGACGAACGACGGAAGGCGCATCCTCGACGCCATCTCTTCCTGGTGGGTGGTCACCCACGGCCATCGCCATCCGCGCATCATGGACGCGATCCGGAACGCGACCGAGACACTCGACCAGGTGATCTTCGCCGGTCTCACGCATGAGCCGGCCGAACAACTGGCATCGGCGCTGGTCGACATGGCGCCCGCGGGCCTCGACTGGGTTTTCTACTCAGACAGCGGCTCGACCAGCGTCGAGGTGGCGCTGAAGATGGCGCTGGGCTTCCACCGCAACATCGGCGCACCCCGCTCGCGCATCGTCGTGATGGGACAGAGCTACCACGGGGACACGATCGGGGCGATGAGCGTCGGCGCGCGGGGCGTCTTCAATGCCGCCTACGAACCCCTGCTGTTCGAGGTCGACACCATCCCGTTTCCGGCTGGCGGGCGGGAACAGGCCACGCTCGATGCCTTCGAGACAGCAACCCGCGACAGACAAGCCGCGGCGCTGATCGTCGAGCCGCTGGTGCTCGGCGCCGGAGGCATGCTCATGTACCCCGCCCGCGTTCTTGCCGAACTCAAGCGCATCGCCGAGCGCTCCGGGACGCTTGTCATCGCCGATGAGGTCATGACAGGCTGGGGCCGCACCGGCACGCTGTTCGCCTGTGAGCAGGCCGGCATCTCACCGGATATCCTGTGTACCTCCAAGGGACTGACGGGCGGCGCGATCCCGCTTGCGGCAACGCTCGCCACGGATGCGATTTTTCGTGCGCATTATTCCAGGGATCGGGCCAGGACGTTTTTTCATTCGAGCTCTTACACGGCCAACCCGATCGCCTGCGCGGCGGCTCTCGCGAATGTTGCCATCTGGAGGGAGGAGCCTGTGGCGGCGCGCGTGGCCGCCCTGTCGCGGATGCAGGCGGAAAGGGTTGCGCGGTTCAGCGAGGATCCGCGCTTCGAGAATGTGCGCGCAACCGGCACGATCGCCGCGCTCGACCTGCGTGTCGGCACAGCCGGCTATCTGGCCGAGGTCGGCCCAAAACTGCGCGCCTTCTTCCTCGAGCGCGGCTTGCTGGTCAGGCCGCTCGGCAATGTCATCTATGTTTTGCCGCCCTACTGCGTAACCTCGGACGAACTCGACCGGCTCTACGAGGCCATCGACGAGTCGGCCGAGCTTGCGAGCGAGAACGCATGAATCGCACCGCGCGCATCATCGGCCTTGGCCATCACGTGCCGGGGCGCAGGGTAGCAAATGCCGAAATCGAAGCTTCGCTCGACCTGGAACCCGGCTGGATCGAGGGGCGCACCGGCATCCGCTCGCGTTTCTGGGCCGAACCCGGCGACACGCTTTCCGGACTGGCGACAAAGGCAGGCGACATGGCGCTGGAGGCCGCCGGCATCGATCGCAAGGAGCTTGGCCTGCTCCTTCTTGCCACTTCGACCCCGGATCACCTCCTGCCACCGAGCGCGCCGCTGGTGGCACACAGACTTGGTTTGGAAAGGGCCGGCGGGGTCGACCTGGCCGGCGCCTGCGCGGGCTTCATCTATGCCATGACCTTCGCCGACGGATTCGTGCACCTGCACAACAAGCCGGCCATCGTCATAGCCGCCAACATATTGAGCCGCCGCATCAACCCGGCCGAGCGGGCAAGTGCAGTGCTCTTCGCCGATGCCGCAGGTGCGGTGGTGCTCGCCCCTTCCGCCGATCCTGGCCACGGTATACTCGGGTGCTCGGTTGCCGCGGACGGCAGCGATTATGGACTGATCCAGATCCCGGCGGGCGGCAGCAGCAAGCCTTTCACGGATGATCTGGACATTTTGGAAACGCGCATGACCATCACCGACGGCCGCGCGGTCTTCGTCAAGGCGATCGAGATGATGGCGTGTTGTTCCGCCGAGGCGCTTTCAGCGTCGGCTCTCGAGCCTCAAGACATAAATCGCTTTGTCCCTCACCAGGCCAATGCGCGCATGCTGAGCGCTGTGGCCGCGAAGCTCGGCATCGAAGACTCGAGCACGGTCACGACAATCGCCGAATACGGCAACTCCTCGGCTGCCACCATTCCGCTGTCGCTGTCGCTCTCCCATCAAGCCCGGCCGCTGCAGCGGGGCGAGAAGCTGCTGCTTGCGGCCGCCGGCGCGGGCCTCACCGGCGGGGCTCTGCTGGTCGGTTTTTAGTTCGGCAAGCTGCGTCGTTGGTCTGGTGCGAGGCGGAGTTCGGCGGATTCAATTTCATGTTGTGCACATGCTGCACCGAGGTTGACAGCGCGGGCTCGTATCGTCCAACCTGCGGCCATCACCAGGGGGGTCCCGGCAAGGGGCTGAGATACTGCTAGTGCGCGCAGTGACCCGTTGAACCTGATCCAGTTCATACTGGCGTAGGGACGGTGCGAGGTTTCGCGGGTCGGCTTTTTGTTCCGGCTTCGGCTATCGGGTCATCCGAGTTCCACGCGAAGCGTCACTTCCTCCTCATCGCGTGGACTGGGTCTCCGTTGCATCAGAGCAAGGAGGCTCACGCATGAATGCCCTCACCCCGACCGTCACTGTCGGCGAACTGCCTGCCTCGAAGAAGGTCCACAAGCCAGGTCAGCTTCACCCCGACCTGCGGGTGCCGATGCGCGAGATTGCGCTGCACCCGACAGCGGGCGAGCCGCCGGTGACGGTCTATGATTCCTCAGGTCCCTACACCGATGCGGAAACACGGATCGATATTGAAAAAGGCCTGCCGCGCCTGCGCGGGGCGTGGATTACGGCGCGCGGGGATGTGGAGCGCTATGACGGCCGGATCGTGAAGCCGGAGGATAATGGCTTCGTTTCCGGCGAGCGGCTGACGCCGGAATTCCCCATTCGTCACCGGCCGCTGAAAGCGAAGAACGGAAAGGCCGTCACCCAGCTCGCCTACGCCCGCGCCGGCACTATCACGCCAGAGATGGAATTCGTCGCCATCCGCGAAAATGTCGGCCGCGAAAAGCTGAAGGAAGCACTGAACCGGGACGGAGAGAGCTTCGGAGCGGTAATCCCGGACTATGTCACGCCGGAATTCGTGCGCGACGAGGTGGCGCGCGGGCGCGCCATCATCCCCGCCAACATCAACCATCCCGAATCCGAGCCGATGATCATCGGCCGCAACTTCCTCACCAAGATCAACGCCAATATCGGCAATTCCGCCGTCACCTCGTCCATGGCCGAGGAAGTGGAAAAAATGGTGTGGGCGATCCGCTGGGGCGCCGATACGGTGATGGACCTCTCCACCGGCCGCAACATCCACAACATCCGCGAATGGATCGTCCGCAACTCACCGGTGCCGATCGGCACGGTGCCGATCTACCAGGCGCTGGAAAAAGTCGCCGGCATCGCCGAGGATCTCACCTGGCAGGTCTACCGCGACACGCTCATCGAACAGGCCGAGCAGGGCGTGGATTATTTCACGATTCATGCCGGCGTGCGCCTGGCCTACCTCCCGCTCACCGTCGACCGCGTCACCGGCATCGTCAGCAGAGGCGGCTCCATCATGGCCAAATGGTGCCTCGCCCACCACAAGGAGAGCTTCCTCTACGTGCATTTCGAGGAAATTTGCGACATCTGCCGTGCCTACGACGTCTCCTTCTCACTGGGAGATGGGCTCCGCCCCGGCTCCATCGCCGACGCCAATGACGCCGCACAGTTCGCCGAGCTCGAAACGCTCGGCGAACTGACCCAGATCGCATGGGCGAAAGACTGCCAGGTGATGATCGAGGGCCCGGGCCACGTCCCCATGCACAAGATCAAGGAGAACATGGACAGGCAGCTCGAGATCTGCGGCGAGGCGCCCTTCTACACGCTGGGGCCGCTGACGACCGACATCGCCCCCGGCTACGACCACATTACGAGCGCGATCGGCGCGGCGATGATCGGCTGGTTCGGCACCGCCATGCTTTGCTACGTGACGCCGAAGGAGCATCTCGGCCTGCCGGATCGCGACGACGTCAAGACGGGCGTCATCACCTACAAGATCGCTGCCCATGCCGCCGATCTCGCCAAGGGTCATCCGGCGGCAAAACTGCGCGATGATGCACTGTCCCGGGCTCGCTTCGAATTTCGCTGGGAGGACCAGTTCAACCTCTCGCTCGACCCCGATACGGCGCGCTCCATGCACGACGAGACGCTGCCCAAGGAGGCGCACAAGGTTGCGCATTTCTGCTCCATGTGCGGCCCGAAATTCTGCTCAATGCGCATCTCGCACGACATCCGCGACGCTGCCCGGCAAGAGGGGGCGCAGAGGGAGGGCATGGCCGCGATGGCGGAGAAATACCGCCAGGGCGGCGATCTTTACGTGCCCGCGCAGACGGCCTCGGAAATCGCCGGGGAGTAGCGTCATGCGCGTTGCGGTCATCGGCGCTGGTGTCGCGGGCCTTGCCTGCGCCACGGAGCTCGCCGAACGGGGTGCTGCCGTCGAGGTGTTCGAGCGCGGCGCCATCCTCGGAGAGCGATCTGCGTCCCGCCTTGCCGGCGCCATGCTGGCGCCCTGGTGTGAACTGGAAAGCGCTGAACCCAAGGTTGCCCGCCTCGGTGCCCGTGCCGCCGACTGGTGGGCGGCACGCGTGCCCGGCGTGGCGCGGCAGGGGAGCCTCGTCCTGGCGCCGCCGCGCGGCCAGGCCGAGCTTCATCGCTTCGCCCGCCGAACCGCGCATTTCGAGTGGGTCGATGCCGACGGCATCGCCGGGCTGGAGCCTGATCTTGCCGGCCGATTTCGGGCGGGGTTGCTGTTTGCTGAAGAGGCGCATCTTTGCCCGCGCTGCGCCATGAAGGCGCTGGTCCGGCGGCTTGAGGGCATGGGCGTTAGTTTCCACTTCGGCCGAAACGGTCGCAATCTGCCAGGCGGCTTCCACGTCACCATCGACTGCCGCGGCTTCGCCGCCCGCGATTTGCTGCCCGAACTGCGCGGCGTGCGCGGCGAGATGCTCCTGCTGCGCTCTGGCGAGATCACCCTCTCTCGGCCGATCCGCCTGCTCCACCCGCGCATCCCGGTCTATGTCGTGCCGCGCGGCGACGGCCTTTACATGGTGGGTGCGACCATGGTCGAGACGGACGCCGAAGGCCCGGTCACGGCGCGTTCGGTAATGGAGCTTTTGAACGCCGCCTACAGTCTGCACCCCGCCTTTGGCGAGGCCGACATCGTGGAAACGGCCGCCGGCGTGCGTCCGGCTTTTCCCGACAATCTGCCGCGTGTCCACAGGCAAGGCGCCACGATCACCATCAACGGGCTTTACCGCCACGGTTTCCTGCTGGCACCTGCCATGGCGCGCCAGGCGGCCGAGCTGATCTTCAACCGAATGCAGTCATCGGAGAGGGCGAAATGAAGCTGACCATCAACGGCGAAGTGTGTGAGGTGACAGCCACGACGCTGTCGCAGCTCCTGGCCGACCTCGAATTTGAAGGGGACTGGCTTGCCACTGCCGTCAACAGCGAAGTCGTGCCTGCTGCCGAGCGGGCTGATTGCCGCCTTTGCGAGGGCGACCGCATCGAAATCCTCACACCGATGAAGGGGGGCTGATCCCATGCTCGAACTCTACGGACAAAAACTATCATCGCGCCTTCTGCTTGGGACGGCGCTCTACCCCTCGCCGGCTGTCATGGCCGAGGCGATGAAGGCCGCGGGCGCCGAGATCGTCACCGTCTCGCTCCGCCGCGAAACCGCTGGCGGCAAGACCGGCGGCCAGTTTTGGTCGCTGGTCCAGTCTTTGGGCGTTCGCGTCCTTCCGAACACGGCCGGCTGCCATTCGGTCAAGGAGGCGGTGACGACGGCGCGCATGGCCCGTGAGCTCTTCGGCACCAACTGGATCAAGCTTGAGGTGATCGGCAATCACGACGCGCTGCAGCCGGACATATTCGGTCTGGTCGAGGCGGCCGGCATTCTCGCCGGGGAGGGCTTTGAAGTTTTCCCCTATACGACCGAGGACCTCATCGTTGCCGAAAAGCTGCTGGAGGCAGGCTGCAAAGTTC
>NZ_RZSU01000182.1:0-7629 GCF_003997585.1 Mesorhizobium sp. M5C.F.Cr.IN.023.01.1.1
TTCATCCCCACTTCTATTCCCACTTCCGCGCGTTGCGAGTGCCTGAAAGCAGCGTGGGACGGAATGAAACAGTTTTCCCTATTTGGCCGGCCAGGGGAATGGCTTTTTCCCCGGCATCCGGCAGACTTGCGGAAAGTCCAGATCCTTTCGCGCGCGATGTGACATCACCAAAACCTTGGCCAAAGCGACGGACAGCGAGCCCTTGGTCGATCAGACCTTGCGGGGCGGCTCGCGACTGCGGATTTCTGTCCAGCAGCCATCTACTCACCATCTATTTTAGACACCCTGATAGTTTCCATGAGGCGGTCAGACGACGCTGGCCAGCTTCGACATTTGGGGCGAGGCAAAGTCTGGCCGACTGCTCGAATGAAATTCAGGCTGCGGCGTGCACGGCAGGGAAACGGGAGTGATGGGTTGCCGATGGAAAGCAAAACTGGGAGCGGACTTTTCCAATGTTTTCCCCGGTGTGGGAATTCCCACAGCCGAGCCTGGCCCGACTGGCATATCCTTGTTTGCAACATCCAGGCCTGCGCAGAAGCCATAAGGTGTCCCGCGATGGGTCAATAAGTCTGGCACGGCAGTTGCATGGTCAGGTATGGGGGAATGGGGCGGAGGCCCGTCGCTTCGCAAATGTAGCGGCGGGTCTTCTGCATAGAGGTCGCGTCCCAGTCTACGCGCTGCCGTCCGTCTCGCTTTCCTCGTCTATCGCCCGGACCGGCAGTAAGCAGCAGTAGGTATCGGCGGAGTCGAGATCGAGGAAGACATAGGGGGTGTCTACGAAGTGGTCCTCGATGCGCTGCGGCCAAGCGACCTATTAACCGGAAACCTGTTAACTAAATTGGCCTAAGCCATTGTCCTCTATAGGGGCTTTTGAACTAACTCCCCCTCGCGAGCATGCGCGTCCGGTCCCGAAATTACCCTCCCCAATATTGGGTAATGGCCGCGATTACCACGCTATAGCAACGGGCCGTTCTGATAGCGGTGCAGTGGGCGAATTTTTGCATAGGCCCTATGGGGAACACTCAAAAGGTTCAAAAGCCTAAGATTTGGCCGCTATCCCGCTAAATGAAAAGCCCGCCACCGTGAGGCAGCGGGCTTAGGCAGTTTTTGTCCGGTTCAGTGATGGTCGCTCCGCCCACGGTTTCTACGGGGTTGCTTCGTGATCGGATGCGCTGCAAGAAATGCCTCGTCCGCCGCAATGAGCTTGGCGATTTCATCCGCACCGATCGGCAGATGGCGGTCCTTTGCGGCTTCTCGCTTCCATTGAACGGCCACGAGATCGGGTGCTGGAACTCGGATTTGATCGGCCACAGCCTGCCGGCTCCTGTCGACGCTGAGCATCCGTTTGTCAGAATAGGGGTGCGGGCGAATATCGGGACGTAACTGTCGAGAGCATTCGGCGACACGGATCAACAGTTGAAGTCGAAGTTTACGACAACGAAAGCGGCGAGTATCGGACTCTCGAAATGGAAGACGATTGATCCTTCGCCACTCTTCCGCGATAACGCAATTACTTGATTTGCCAAGATCGGTACTATCCAACGGCGGCGGACCCCAATCCGCCCGGCCGGCGCCGTCAAGCGTCCTTACCCCAACGCCCCTCAAGCGGCGTCGGCCACCTTCAGCCCCTTCGTTCGAAAGTTGGCTTCCAATCGCGATTGCGCGCCCGCTGCTGGCCTTCGTAGTCAGGAATGCATGTGAAGAACACCTGCCGGCGGTCACGGCCGGCAGCCTTGCAAGCTGAGCAAACAAAGAGCCCGATCAGGTCGTCATGCATCGAGCCGTGGTCACAGCCGAGCCTGTCAATCAGGGCCTGAATGTCGAGCTTCATCGATTTGCAGCACATCGGGTGTCCGCGATTCACATAGATGGTTTCGCGGGCGGCCAGGGTGTCGGCGAGGGTCTTTTGGGGCATGGCGATCTCCGTTGAAGGGTTCGCCGCAACGGGGAGGAATATAATCCTGATTTCGATGATAAGGGCAAGCGGATTGGTCGCAGCTCTGAGCGAAACAGCCCGCGACAGTCGCGCTAGGTTCTCTTGAGGTTGAGCGGCAGGCATTTTAGGCCGCCTAGGGAGGGAACAGGGAGACCTGTTTCGGTATCTCGAAAACCGCCAAGGGGTACGAAACAACCCACGGCGCAACGCTCTGGCCATAAGTGCGGCCGCGCCAATCGCCCCTCACCTAATGGTCATGGCTCTCGTCCAATGGAATGCGGTCGATCGGAATAATTCCGCCGGGTGGCTCGTTAGTCCCATAGAGCATGCCGGATACGGCAAAGTATCCGATGTCACTTCAACGAAGCTGCCAGACAGGCTGCTGCCGCTCTGGCTCAACTCGAAGGAGACCAGAGATGAAAACGGTTGTTTCGACCTCTTTCACAAGACGAAGCGTCGTCGCCGGGCTGGCCGTCGCCCCGATGGCTTTGGCGGCGGCGGATAATAGCTCCGCGCAGGCCAACCAAACCACGCCTGAGAACAGTCTGTACGAGCGGCTGGGAGGCGTCTTCGCCATCGCAGCGGTGGTGGATCACTTCAGCGACGCCATCGTGAAGAACCCCATCGTCGGCCAGACGTCCGAGAACCCGCAGCTGCGCGAATGGCACACCAAGAACCTTGGAAGGCTGCCCGGCCTCAAGTTCATGCGCACGCTGTGGGTCTGCGACGTTTCTGGCGGGCCCTTCAAGTTTGTGGCCACCAAGCCCGGCACGACGCACCTTGGCCTCGAGGAAGCCCACCGGGATCTCCGGATCTCACCCGTGGAATTTGATGAGGTCGCAGCGGAACTCGGGCGGACCCTGGACCACTTCAAGGTTCCGAAGCCCGAGAAAACCGAGGTCCTGGCAGCTTTCGCCGCCCACAAAGATGAGGTCACCGCCGGCTTCGTCAAGCAGGGCTGAAGCGCCTTAGGGTCGACTCAATCAACCTACCGCAAGTGCGGCTGCTTAAGGGTCAACAAAACGAGATTCAGATCGAAGCGGAAGCTCACTCGTCATCCCAGAAATCCTGCAGCGAGGCGTGCCGAAGATCTTCCTCGCCCCTCAGATGCTTCACGCGGGCTTTTATCCCCGGCTTGACCCACTGCGTTGCCGGCCGCTTTGGCATTTCCTTAGGCGGTGGCCCGGCGTGTTCCTGCACTCGTTTCCAAAGCCGCTCCCGCATCTCGCGATTGACGCTGACAAACGCGCTGCCGACATATTTGCGGGTGCCGGGCTCGGCCATCAGAGCAAACGCCGGCTTGCCCCTCTCGCGTTCAACTCCGAGAAGTTCAAACTCGCTTTCGGTGAAGGATTTTGTCTTCAGCCAATTGGTTGTCGGCCCGCTGCTATATTTGCTGTCTCGACGCTTTGATACCATCCCTTCCAGGCCGGCCGCGTCGATTAGATGATAGATCGCATTAGCCTCGCCTGGCATTGTCTCACTGAACTGGATGCGGCTGTCAGACCCTATAAGGCCGGCCAGGATTTCCCGCCGATCCTCAAGTGCCATGTCGCGCACGTCGTGGCCATTTAGGTGCAGGAGATCGAACGCGACGAAATAGAGGTCGTGCTGCCGCCGGGTGATGGCCTTTCGTAACTCGCCGAAGTCAGACAGGCCAGCATCGTTGAGCACGATAATCTCGCCGTCGATGATGGCGCTCTGTACGTTGAGACCTTTGGCTGCCTCGGCCAGATCGCGGTACTTCGATGTCCAGTCTAGGCCGCGGCGGGTGAAGATCCGCACACCGTCGGCGTCGATGATGATCTGGGAACGGTAGCCGTCGAACTTGACCTCGTGGGACCACGCGTCGCCCTGGGGCGGCTTGGCAACCAAGGTGGGCATCATCGGTGGAATGAACTCAAGCCGGCCGCCGCCGGTACTTACAATTTTACGCACTGGCTCGATTTTAGGAGGACGGCTTACATTAGCCAGAGTGAACAGATCGTGATTCCGCAGTGGCGCGGAAACAAAAACCGCTTGCCGGCGTTGCCATTGATCCGAATCTCATCAGGAGAACGACATGGCCGACGACAAGAGCAAGCGTGACTTCCGCGACCGCGACCGTGTGTCCGCCGGTGACGATTACGAGATCGAACATTTTGCCCAGCAGAACGGCGTCTCGGCAGATCAAGTCCGCCAGCTTATCAAAAGCAAGGGCAACGACCGGACCACTTTGACAGAAGCCGCGAGAGCATTGCGGGAGCGGAAATGAGATATCGGACCAACTACGAAGGCACGGGAATCAAGGCAACATATGGGTCTGGTTTTTACTGGCGAAGGTGGAGCCACTGAGCGATTCGAGTTGTGGCTTGAAGCCTTTGATGGAACAGAGCGTGTCCTCGTCGTGACATCGACCGAAGCGGTCGAAGACTTCGGCTTGGATGCCGTCCATGAAATGGCATCTAAAAAATACGATGCAGGGCAGTTGGACGAGATGGGCCACGTTAGAGTTCTGACTAGCGACCTGCAAGGTAATAGCCCGCCACCGTGAGGGCAGCGTGGCTTGGCTGCCTCAGTGAAAGCCCGCGCCCCACGGAAGGGAAGGACGCGGGCTGATCGGTGCATCTCCGATCTGCAGCTATCCAAGGAGGAATTCGAGCATTGCTGCAGTTCCCCCAACTTGCGTCTCAAGCATGTGTTCCAGAGCTAGGGCAAATTAGACGGTTACAACGCAGGAATAAGGAATGACCCTCGATTGGCTGGCCCTTACGACTCCGCCAAATGTTTTGGAACCGTTGCAGCTACTGTAGCGGTCGATTCCCCAGGATGTAGCCGCGAAGGTGCTCCTAATGTGGCAAAGGCCCGCTGCCGGTCCCCTCCCGCAGCGGGCTTTTCATTCGCTCAGCCTTAAGACGTTGCTCCCGAAGCCGAGCCGTTTTTGCATCTCGTGCGACGCGCTTGCCCTCGATCAATTCCCGCGCAGCATCCGACGTGCGCTCCGTTCTGTCTTGTTTTTCCTTATCGGTGAATGCTTGCCTTTCCCGCATTGTTCTCCCCTATCTGACAGCACAGCGCCTTGTTGCCGCACCGAACGATTGTCGCCAGATCGGGTTCCACCCGCACAGCAAAAAAGCCGCCGAATCCTTCGGTTTAAGTTTTGAATATCTCAGCTAGGAGTTCGATAGCCCGCTCCGGAGGCAACTCCGGCTCCCAAGCATCAGCTTCAGAGATTGCCTCATGCTGGCGACCGTCAATCTTGGGTCCCAAAACCTGATAATACACATCGCGAATAATTGGAAGGAATTTGGCCCGGAATTGATCGAGTTCGGCGCTACCCCGCTTTTCATGGGACTGAAGGTGTGAGCCAGTAGGAACTCTAACTTGGCGAACTCGGCCGGATCGAAATTATAGGTCTTCATACCGGAGCTTAATCTTTGCGCCAAGTCTTTGTTCCAAAATATAAAAGCCCGACGCACCTTGTGCCCGGGTTTGTCACGCTTTGCCAGTGCGATTATCCATCCGGTGGTGTAGCCCGAAGGCCAGTCACTGGTTGCATCAAAGCCCGCGACCCTCGGAGGAAGAGGACGCGGGCCTATCGGAGGAGACTATCCGATCTTCCAAAGCAAGCCCGCGCCCGGAGGGGGACGGAAAGGACGCGGGCCGGATCGGAGGACTAAGATCCGATCTCTCAGCACGGGGAGCAGTGCTGCGCGATTCAAACGTCCTGGTTCGGCCGCAGTTCCCGGACCGAAGACAAAAAAGCCCGCCGCACCTTTCGGCACGGCAGGCTTTCAGTCGTTCACCAGGCACGGGGTGTGGGCGGGGGGTTGTGCCCGGATCGTAGGAACCTACGCTCGCCAGCTGCGTCGCGTCTACCAACCGCCGGTTGGAGGGATCGAGCGCTAGTTAGAGGAGCGTAGCAACCCCTCCTCCTCGGCAGCAGCCTCGAAGGCCTTCCTAACGTCGTCGGGCGTGCGCTCGCCTTCAATGAGAGCCACGCAGACCTCGACGGCCTCCTTCCACTTAGGTCCTCCCTTGGTCCACTTCATGAGTTCCGCAGTCGCACCCTCGACATTGGTGCAGACGTAGGTGAGCCCAGGTTTGTCGGTTTCGATATGGACCGGAGGGTGAAACCAATGGATAGCACTTCCTACTCGGGCGAGAGATACATCTCCGCCTCCTTAGCGGCAGCCACGAAAGCCTTTCGTATCACATGAGGGTCAATCGGATCGCCCTCCAGTGCTGACAGGCAGAGGGTCCACGCCTTGTGCCAGCGAGGTCCTCTCCGGGTCCACCTCTTGAGCTGCTCAAGGGCTGCCCTCGTATTGTTGCAGCCATGCCTGACACCGTCCGTTTCAGTCTTCACGAACACTGGAGGAACGAACCAAAGACTTGCCATGAGACCTCCTACTCAGGCGAGAGATACACGCTCGCCACCTTGGCCGTCGCCTCAAAGGCTTCACGGATCTCTTGGGGGATACTCTGCCTTCGAACGCGTCAACGCATGATTGGACCGCTTTCGTCCACTTCGGCCCCTCTGTGTCCCACACCATCAGTTCCTCGGCGGCTCCCTCGACGTGGCTGCCCCCATGGCGAATGCCCGGACGGTTCGCTTTCACGTAGACCGGGGGAACCAGAGGAGACTCATGAGGGGTAAATTAGGGGATGCTCACATGTTTGGTAGAGGCGGGATCACAGCGGCGGTTCGGTCGATCTCTCTGACCGGCCTCATTCCGGTCATGCCAGTCGGCCTACGCCGAGCCTGGAACATTAGCAGCCACTAACTGTTATCGGGGAACCAGTGGGTCAACCCCTGCCCCGCTCAGCCCACTGCAGATCGGGAGCAGTCGGTCGGCTGCGCTCGAAGGAGCGCGGGTCCTTCCTCCGCCTCATTGGCCGCTCCCGATGCGGGCGCCGTGCTGCTAGGCTTTGGGACTCACCGGGAAACCGGGGAGGTGGTCATGAGAATTATTAACATCCTCGCATGTGTCGCCTTGCTTGCAGGTTGCGCAACAGCGGGCCCCCCGGGGCCCCAAGGGCCTGTCGGTCCACAAGGCCTGCCCGGCAAGCAGGGACCTAAAGGTGCAATGGGGGCTGAGGGTCCAGCGGGGAAGGACGGCGTCAGCGGTTGGGAAATCACCCGGTATGCAAGTGCGAACGATACAAGCCCAGACAAATCCGCACAGGCTTGGTGTCCCAAGCCAAAAGTCGTGATAGGTGGCGGTGCCAGCGCGTCAAATTCAAAAGCTTTAATTTCTAGGAGCTTGCCGGTTGATTCCCCAGCCCCAGGGTGGGTAGCACAAGCGCATGTAGCCGCTACGCCCCCAACGGCTTGGACGCTGACAGCATATGCCATTTGCGCGCTTGTCAAATAGTCGGCGCTTGGCCGGGCCGGTGAACTTTGCATTGTCGCGCCTCCTGCAGCGATGCGTTCATTATTCTCTCTTGCGATTCACATGCCGAAGCGCCTCTTCGAGTCCCCTTGCAAGCTTACTGACTTCGTCATTGGCCCAGAAGTGCATGAAGAATAGCCGCGGCTCCTCGTTGTGTAGGGCAGTGATTTCGATGTCGTGCGAGCGCAAGGCGCGCACCACAGGATTTACCTCGCTTGCCGTGAGCACGAAGTCGCCCTTCCGGGCCGCACTGAAATCCAGTGTTAACGTTGTTGGCGGGTGAGAGAATGCGGCCCGCAGCTTGAGAGTGTAGGGTAC
>NZ_RZSU01000183.1:0-7325 GCF_003997585.1 Mesorhizobium sp. M5C.F.Cr.IN.023.01.1.1
ACGATGAAGAGTTCTGCGCCGGCGCCAGGAAAAGGAAGTCTCGCGCAAGAGCGCGGTGCGCAAGCTGCGCCTGCCCGGCAAGCTCGCCGACTGCACGCAGAATGCCGCGGCCGGCGCACCCGCTCGTCGGCACGCGCGATCACCCATTCGAGCAGCTTCGAAGCTTCCTGCGGATTATCGGCCAGCCAGTGATCGAAGGGATCGCGGATGGCGGTCTCGACGATCCTGATCGCTTCGATCGTGGCCAGCCTGTCCTTGGTCTGACCGACGAATTCCGGCTCGCGGATGAACACAGACAGCATGCCTGCCGCTGAGATCATGACGTCTTCCGACGTGACGATCGATGCACGCTTGTTGCCGACCAGCTCGGCATAGGCGCGCAAGCCGCGCGTCAAGACGTTGCGGAAGCCGGCCTCGTGCGTGCCGCCTTCGCCGGTTGGTATGGTGTTGCAGTAGGAATTGAGGAACCCGTCGCCGCCGAACCAGGTCACCGCCCATTCGAGCGAACCGTGGCCGCCTTGCCTGTCGCTTTTGCCGGCGAAGATTTCGCGGGTGACCTGGAATTCGTCGCCGAGCGAGGCTTTCAGATAGTCCTTGAGGCCACCGGGAAAATGGAACTCGGCCTTAGCCGGCGTCGTGTCCTTCTCCTTGATCAGCGACGGATCGCAGGTCCAGCGGATCTCGACGCCGCCGAACAGATAGGCCTTCGAGCGCGTCATGCGGTAGAGCCGCGCCGGCTCGAATGCCGCACCCTTGCCAAAGATCTGCTCGTCGGGGTGGAAGCGTATCCTGGTGCCGCGCCGGTTATGTACCTCGCCGAGTTGCTCCAGGCCGGTCACCGGAACGCCGCGCGAAAAACGCTGGCGATAGAGCTGGCGCCCGCGCGCGACCTCGACCTCGAGATGGTCCGACAGTGCGTTGACGACGGAGACGCCGACCCCGTGCAGGCCGCCCGAGGTCTCGTAGACCTTGCTGTCGAACTTGCCGCCCGAATGCAGCGTAGTCATGATGACTTCGAGCGCCGGCTTCTTGAATTTCGGATGCGGATCGACCGGAATGCCGCGGCCATTGTCGGTCACCGCCAGATATCCATCGGCCGAAAGCTCGACATCGATGAAGGTCGCGTGGCCGGCGACCGCCTCGTCCATCGAATTGTCGATGACCTCGGCGAACAAATGGTGCATCGCCTTGTCGTCGGTGCCGCCGATATACATTCCGGGCCGCCGCCGCACCGGCTCCAGCCCTTCCAGAACCTCGATGTCGGCGGCGCTGTAGCTCTCGCTGCCGTCGCGGGATGCCGGGCGCTTCGCCGCCTGCACCAGCGGGTCGGCCGGGCGAGCGGTGGCGCGAACCGGTTGCGGCTGCTTGTCCATAGTGCCGAAAAGATCGTTGGTGTCGTCCATGCTAGTCCTGGATTGCGATGCTGCGAATCACCATCCGATACTGCCACGCTTTTTGCGGGCAGGCGACGGAGGTTCCTGTTACGTCAACGGATAGAGCCTCTTACTGCAAAATCATCCGGCAACCAAGCGGCGGAAATGGGTCGAAACTCCGGCCTTCAGGGGTTTGCCGTCTCGGCCACCCGCATTGCCTGTACGCGGGAAATGAGGGGGCAGTCTGCCTCGCAGTCGACTGGTTCTATTCCGCCGCCCCCAGATACTCCGACAGCGGCGGGCAGGAGCAGACGAGGTTGCGGTCGCCGGCGACATTGTCGATGCGCGACACCGGCGGCCAGTATTTGGCTGATGTGTCGGCATCACCGGCGGGGTAGGCCGCCTCCAGGCGCGAATAGGGATGGGTCCACTGGCCGGCCAGCGTCTCGGCCGCGGTGTGCGGCGCATTGACCAGCGGATTGTCGGCCAAGGGCCATTCGCCTTTCGCCACCTTGGCTGCCTCGCCTGATATCGCGATCATCGCCTCGCAGAAGCGATCGAGTTCGCTCTTGGGCTCGGACTCGGTCGGCTCGACCATTAGCGTGCCGGCCACCGGAAACGACATGGTCGGCGCATGGAAACCATAATCGATCAGCCGCTTGGCGATATCGTCGACGCTGATGCCGGAGCTCTCCTTGAGCACGCGGGTGTCGAGGATGCACTCATGGGCGATGCGATCGTGCCTGCCCTTGTAGAGGAGCGGGAAGTGCGGTGCGAGCCGCGTCGCCACGTAGTTGGCGGAAACGATCGCCGTCTCGGTGGCCTGCTTGAGGCCGGAAGCGCCCATCATGCGGATATACATCCAGGTGATCGGCAGGATCGAAGCGCTGCCGAACGGTGCGGCCGACACGGCATGGCCCGTGCCTTCGGTGACGTGGCCGGGCAGATACGGTCTCAGATGCGCCTTGACGCCGATCGGGCCGACGCCGGGACCGCCGCCGCCATGCGGGATGCAGAAGGTCTTGTGCAGGTTCATGTGGCAGACATCGGCGCCGATGTCGCCGGGGCGAGCGAGGCCGACCAAGGCGTTGAGGTTGGCGCCGTCGAAATAGACCTGGGCGCCATGCTCGTGAATGAGGGCGCAGAGGTGGCGCGCGCCTTCCTCGTATACGCCATGCGTCGAAGGATAGGTGAACATAAGCGCGGCGAGATTCTTGGAATGCTCATTGGCTTTGGCACTCATATCGTCCATATCGATATTACCATCCTCGGTGCAGCGCACGACGACGACGCTCATGCCGGCCATCGCCGCACTCGCCGGATTGGTGCCATGCGCGGATGACGGGATCAGGCAGACGGTGCGGTGGCCTTCGCCGCGCGAGCGGTGATAGCTGCGGATGGCGAGCAGCCCGGCATACTCGCCCTGGCTGCCGGCATTGGGCTGCAGGCTGACCGCATCGAAGCCAGTGATCTCCGACAGCCAGCCCTCCAGTTCGCCCACCATTGCGCGATAGCCTGCCGAATGCCCGGCCGGCGCGAATGGATGCAGATTGGCGACGCTTGGCCAGCTCACCGGCATCATCTCGGCGGCGGCGTTGAGCTTCATCGTGCAGGAGCCGAGCGGGATCATGGCGCGGTCGAGCGCCAGGTCCTTGTCGGCCAGCCGGCGCAGGAAGCGCATCATCTCCGTTTCCGAGTGGTTTTCGTGGAAGACCGGCTGGCTGAGAAACGCCTTACCGCGTGGCTTGCCCGGAGTGGTGCTGGTGCCAGCAGCGCCTGCCTTGGCGCCGAACAGTGCTGCGATGGCGTCCAGATCGGCATCGGTCGAGGTCTCGTCGAAGCTGATGCCGATGTGGTCGGCGTCGATGACGCGCAGCAATCGGCCGGTCTTTTCAGCAGCGGCGGCGATCGCGCCGGCTCTGCCCTTCACTTCCACCGTCACCGTGTCGAAGCGGCTTGCGCCAAGCACCGAAATTCCTGACGCAGTGAGACCGGTTGCCAGCCGGTTAGCCAATGAATGGATTCGGCCGGCAATCGCCTGCAGCCCGGCAGGGCCGTGCCAGATCGCATAGGCCGTCGCCATGTTTGCGAGCAGCGCCTGCGCGGTGCAGATGTTGGAGGTCGCCTTGTCGCGGCGAATATGCTGTTCGCGCGTTTGCAGCGCAAGGCGATAGCCGGGGCGGCCCTTGCTGTCGGTGGACTGGCCGACAAGGCGGCCGGGCATCAGCCGAGTCAGCCTGTCGGAAACGGCGCAATAGGCGGCATGCGGCCCGCCAAACCCCATTGGCACGCCAAAGCGCTGCATCGGGCCGACGGCGATGTCGGCGCCAAGCGTAGCCGGCGCGTCGGTCAGCGTCAGGCCGAGCGGATCGGCAATGAAAACGACCAGCGCGCCGGTGGCGCGGGCTTTCTCGATTACCGCCTTGTGGTCGCCATAGACGCCAAACGTATCAGGCCAGGAGACCAGCAGAGCGGCGGTGTTGTCGTCGATCGTGTCGCCGTCGACCTCGATGCCGAGGGGCTCGGCGCGGGTGCGCACGACGTCGAGCGTCTGCGGGTGCGGCGTGCCGGCAAGCGCCACCTTGGTCCGCTTGTCGCGATGATGGCGCAACGCAATGCCGACCGCCTCGGCCACCGCCGTCGCCTCGTCGAGCAGCGAGGCCGACGCCACCGGCAGGCCGGTCAGCTCAGTGACCAATGTCTGGAAATTGAACAGCATTTCGAGCCGGCCCTGGCTGATCTCAGCCTGGTAGGGAGTGTAAGCCGTATACCAGGCCGGGTTCTCGAACAGATTGCGCTGGATGACCGGCGGCACATGGACGCCGTGGTAACCGGCACCGATAAAGCTCTTCAACACGGTATTTTTGGCCATCGTCGCCGAAAGCTCGGCCAGCGCCTCCGCTTCGCTCGCCGGGGCCGGCAAGGCCAGCGGCCGGTCGAGGCGGATCGATCTCGGCACAGCCTGACTGATCAGCGTCTCGACTGAGGGAACCCCGATCGTCGCCAGCATGGCTCTGACGTCATTGAGGCCGGGGCCAATATGGCGGGCCGAGAAGGCGTAGGGTGCTGCGGTCATCTTTCTGGTCCTGCTATCAACCAATATGGGCTTTGTAGGCGGCCTCATCCAGGAGACCTTCGAGTTGGCTTTCATCGGCCAGCCTCATCTTCCACAGCCAGCCGTCGCTGGTCGCCGCCGAATTGACCAAAGACGGGTCCGACGACAGCGAGGTGTTGGCCTCGGTGATCTCACCGTCGACCGGTGCATAGACGTCCGATGCCGCCTTGACGGATTCGACCACGACGGCCGTATCGCCCTTGGCCAGCTTTTTCCCAAGCTCCGGCAATTCGACGAAGACGAGATCGCCGAGTTGCTCCTGCGCGTAGTCGGTGATGCCGACGGTGGCGATACCGCCTTCGACGCGGAGCCATTCGTGATCTTCGGTGAAATAGGTTTTTGCCATGAAGTTCATCCTTTGCGGTAGCGATGAGGCGTGAAGGGCAGGGGACTGATATCGACCGGGATTTTGGTCCCGCGAACGTCGGCGAAGAGTTTTGCGCCAGGTTTGGCCAGCGCTGTCTGGACGTAACCCATGGCGACCGGATGCCCGGCCGAGGGGCCGAAGCCGCCGGAGGTGACGTGGCCGGCGGGATTGTCGTCGGTGTCGAAAAGGGCAGCGCCGGTGCGCACCGGCTGGCGGCCTTCCGGCTTCAGTCCGACGCGTTTGTGCGCCGGGCCGCGCTCCAGGATTGAACGCAATGCGTCGGCGCCGATGAAGGCGCCAGAGGCGCGAACCTCTTTCGGGATCGCCCACATCAGCCCGGCGCTGGCCGGGTCGATCTCAGGCGTGATGTCCAGCCCATGCAGGCACAGCCCTGCTTCGAGCCGCAGGCTGTCCCGGGCGGCCAACCCAACCCACATCACGCGCTCGTCCTCGAGCAGCTTGGCGACGAGATTTCGCGCATCCGCTTCCGGCAGGCCGATCTCGAAACCGTCTTCACCGGTATAACCCGACCGGCTCATGAACCAGTTTTCGCGGGGCTCAAAGCCGTGCATGAACAGCAGCGATCCGGTCTCGATGCCGGCGCGGGACAGGGCGGCCCAGGCTTCAGGCCCCTGGATCGCCAGGAAGTCGCGGTCGAGTGCATCGATCTTGACATCAAAATCCCCCTTTGCCTCAACATCCCCCTTTGCCTCAACATCCAGGGCAAGCCCACGAAGGTGCTTTTCGTCGGCTTCGGCATTGCCGGCATTGGCAACGACCATGAAGCGTGCCTGGCCGAGCCTGGTGACGATCAGATCGTCGAGGATGCCGGCGGCTTCATTGAGAAAGAACGTGTATTTGGACTGGGAAACTTCAAGCGCGCCGGCGTCGAACGGGCAGGCACGGTTGAGCAGTGCTTCAGCGCCCGAGCCACTGATCTCGAACAGCTTCATGTGCGAGATGTCGAACAGGCCGGCATGCTCGCGGGTATGAAGGTGCTCCTTCATCACGCCGGCCGGATAGGTCAGCGGCATCGACCAGCCGGCGAACGCGCCAAAGCGCGCACCGGCGCCCGCGTGCAGGTCTTCGAGGGGAAGGTGTTTGGTGTCGTCGCCCGTCATGTCGTCTCCAGAGTCGCACGCAATCGGCCGCGAATGGCGACCAGTCCGTGCCCCTCTGTCTGAAGCCTGAGAGACTCGCGCCCCGTAACTCTGTCGGCAGCGCTTACACCTTCGGCGCGGGGGCAAGCCCCGACTTTCCAGAGTGTCTTTCCCGTCTACGGTTCTTTTGCCTGAGAGATTTCGGGCGATTTCCCCTTCGGCGGCAGCTCTCGCTGCTCTCTCCCGCAAACAGGTAGGACTCAATTTGAGCCCTCGACTCGCCATCCATAGCCTGCGGGCGACACCTTGTCACCTCCCAGCGACACCTCACCGACAAGTCTTCGCTAACCACGCGGTTTGCCGGTTTCTCAACGAACTCCCGATATATTGGGTCCAAACGACGTTCGGACGGGAAGAAATGGGCGAATTAACGATGAGCGCGCCTGTGGCCGGGCTGGCCTCGAAAAATCGGATCACAGCGGAAGACGTGGTCATGCTGCGCCGCGAGGTGTTTGGCGACGGCGTGGTGACGCGCGGCGAGGCCGAGGCGCTGTTTGCTCTCGACGCAACGGCCAAGGACAAATGCGCGCAATGGCCGGACTTTTTCATTGAAGCCGTCACCGACTTCATCGTTCATCAGGAAAAGCCGGCGGGCTATATCTCGCAGGACAATGCCGACTGGCTGGTCCGGGCGATTTCGCGCGACGGCATGGTCGACAGCCGGACCGAACTCGAATTGCTGGTGCATGTGCTGGAAAAGGCGAAATCGTCGCCGAACGGGCTCTGCGCCTATGCGCTGGAGCAGGTCGCCCATGCCGTCATCGACGGCAAGGGGTCGCTGATGCATGACGGCAAGCTGGTTCCCGGCCTGATCGCCAAAGCGGAAGTCGAGCTTCTGCGCCGCATCCTCTATGCCCATGGCGGCGACGGCAACATCGCGATCACCCGCGCCGAGGCCGAGATGCTGTTCAAGATCAATGAGCGGACAGCGGCTGCCGACAACGATCCGTCATGGAATGATCTGTTCGTCAAAGCGATCGCCAATTTCGTCATGTGCTCGGCCGGCTACGAAGCGCCGATGCGCGACGTGGCGCTGCGCCGGGATTCTTTCTTCGAGCAGGCGGAACCGGGGATCGGCAGTTTCTTTGGCCGCATGGTATCGGGTGGCCTCGCTGGCATCATGGAAGCCTATTGCGCGCCGGGCGATATCGAATCCGAATGGGAATCGAAGAACAAGGCAGCCGAAGCACTGGCCCGCCGCGCCGAAACCATCGACGCGAGCGAGGCGAAGTGGCTGGCTGAGCGCATCGGCCGCGACCGGCCGCTGCGCGAGAACGAGCGCGCGCTGCTGACGCTGATCAAGCATGCCT
>NZ_RZSU01000184.1:0-7114 GCF_003997585.1 Mesorhizobium sp. M5C.F.Cr.IN.023.01.1.1
GCCGAGGTCAAGCAGCTCGACGCCTTGCTGGCAAAGCCGTTGGTCTCGTTTTCCGACAAGGACCTGACCGGCAACTGGCAGTGCCGCACCATCAAGGCCGGCGGGCTGAGCCCGCTCGTCATCTATGGCTGGTTCAAGTGCAAGGTAAGCGACGACGGTGACGGTTCGGGCTGGATGCTGGAAAAAATCACCGGTTCGCAGCGCACCAAAGGCCGTTTCTTCGATGACGGCGAAAAGCGCTCGATCTATCTCGGCTCCCTTTCTGTCAACGACGATCCTGCTAAACCCTATGGCAGCGGCCCGCAAAGCGATCAGGTCGGCTATGCCTTTCGCAACAGCGTCAACGAATGGCGCATCGAGTTCCCGGCGCCCTACTACGAATCGAAGCTCGACATCCTTGAATTCAAGCGCTGAGCCCGCGGCCCTGACCCAAGCCGATCATCAAGATTAACCTGGTAGTCTAACATCCCACGCTACGACTATGTCTTACGGGCACGTCGCGGCCTGCTGGCGTCTGTTGACGAGCACCGATTTACCGGACAGCGCCCTGGCGATAAGCTTGCCGGTATGAGCGAAATCGACCACCGCACCATCATCGCCAGCCTTTCGGTCGAGGATCGTCGCGACCTCACCGCCCAACTGGACAGGCCCGGCATAGTCCGGCTGGCCGTTCATGGCGGGCTGGTTGTCGTGCTCGGTGCGCTGATCGCCGCCCGCATTTCGTTCTGGCCCATTCTCATGCTGCCGCAGGGAATCCTGATCGTCTTCCTCTTCACGCTGTTGCACGAGACCATTCACGAAACGGCCTTCAGGACGCCGTGGCTCAATCGCGCCATCGCCGCAGTGTCCGGTTTCCTTATCCTGCTGCCGCCGGCGTGGTTTCGCTATTTCCATTTCGCGCACCATCGCTACACGCACGATCCGGACAATGATCCCGAACTGATGGCCCCGAAACCGAAAACCATTGCCCAGTACCTGCGCTATCTCTCCGGCGTCCCCTACTGGAGCGGCATGGCGCGCGTCGTCGTTACCAACGCCGCCGGCCGCAACCGCGACGTCTTCGTGCCGGAAAAGGGCCGCGACAAGGTGACTTCGGAAGCACGTAGGTTTCTGATCGCCTATGCGGTGCTGCTGGCGGCTTCCCTTGCCGTGCAGTCGGCGCTGCTGCTGTGGGGCTGGATTGTGCCGGTGCTCGTCGGCCAGCCCTTTTTGCGGGCCTATTTGTTGGCCGAGCACGCGCTTTGCCCGCATGTCGCCAACATGCTCGAAAACACCCGCACCACCTTTACCACGCGGCTGGTGCGCTTCGTGGCGTGGAACATGCCGTACCACTCCGAGCACCATTCCTATCCGGCCGTTCCCTTTCACCGCCTGCCGCGTTTCCATCAGATCGTCGCCGAACACCTGCGAACAACCGAGCGAGGCTATATCCGCTTCCACAGGAAGCTTGTCGGCAGCTTCGATCGTCGCACCGGCTGATCCAAACCAAGCCAAATATCGAAAACTCTCACCTTTCCTTTTGCGGCCTCCAATTGCGTCGCTTTTGAATGCGCGCGCGTCGTCCCATAACAAGCAGCCCAACAGCGCTTCCGGCAATGCTCCGAACCACTGCATCGGCCCGAAGATCGGAATCGATCTCCGGAAAAGTACGATGCAGCTGAGCCAAAGTAGTAGAGCGTCCTTTCCGATTGGACGCACGGCGCTCTACGGGAGTAGGAATTCATGGCCGATCTGATCGTCGTCTACTGGCGCGACATCCCCGCCCAGGTCATCGTCAAGAAAGGCCGGCAGAACGCCAAGCGCGAATTGCCGCTGCGTTTCACCGAGGCGATCGACATGTGCGCCATGCGCACCGGCGCCGGCGGTACCGACGACTATCTGGCCGAATGGCGCAAGGGCGACCCCGTGCCGGTCAGCGACGATCTTGAAGGCGAGGCCGAAAAAGCCTTTCAGGAGATTGACGCGAAATACGACCGCGAGCGGCTGATCGCTCTGGTCAAGGCGGGCGGAAAAGAAGATGTCTGAAACGACCCCGGCGATTACCCAGGCCACTCTGGTCAAGAAGGCAGCGCCGAAATCCGACTACAAGCCGGCCGACGTGTCGCCGCAGCGGCGCGTGCAGCGCTCCTTCGCCGTCAGGCTGTGGTCCGTCCGCCACTCGCGACTGCTCGAATGGTTTTACGCCAGGTTCTCCGACATGTTTTTGCTCCTCCATCCGCTGTGGAAGCGCATCGGTTACGGTCGCGTCGAAGGTCCGATCAAATTTGTCGAAAAACGCGTCAAGGGTTTTATGTTCGACTGCCGCATGTGCGGCCAGTGCATCCTTTCTTCTACCGGCATGTCGTGCCCGATGAACTGCCCCAAGCAATTACGCAATGGCCCTTGCGGCGGTGTGCGCGCCAACGGCAATTGCGAGGTCGAGCCTGATATGCCGTGCGTTTGGGTCAAGGCCTGGGAAGGTTCACGCAACATGGTGCATGGCGACAAGATTCTCGACGTGCAGAAGCCGGTCGATCAATCGCTGCGCGAAACCTCGGCATGGCTGCGCGTGACGGCACAGGCTGCCGCCGCCCGCGAAGCCTCGCGCAACACCTCTAACCCAGGGGCACCGGCATGATCGGCCGACAGCCCGACGAGAACCCGGCCGGCATCCATCTGCCGCTAGACCCCCTGCCCGGCCACACCTCACGCGGCCGGCTGGAGCGCGTCCTGAGGCGCGGCGAGTTCGCGGTGACGACCGAGCTCAACCCGCCCGACAGCGCCGATCCCGAAGATGTCTACAACCGCGCCAAAATCTTCGACGGCTGGGTCGACGCCATCAACGCCGTCGACGCGTCGGGCGCCAACTGCCACATGTCGTCGGTCGGCATCTGCGCGCTGCTGACCCGCATGGGTTATGCCCCGATCATGCAGATCGCCTGCCGCGACAGGAACCGCATCGCCATCCAGGGCGACGTGCTGGGCGGGGCGGCGATGGGCGTCGCCAACATGCTGTGCCTGACCGGCGACGGCGTGCAGGCCGGCGACCAGCCCGGCGCCAAGCCGGTATTCGATCTCGACTGCATGTCGCTTCTGGAAACCTGCCGCATCATGCGTGACAACGGCAAGTTCCTGTCGGGCCGCAAGCTGACGACGCCGCCGCAGCTTTTCCTCGGTGCGGCAATCAATCCTTTCGCGCCGCCGATCGATTTCCGCCCCTACCGGCTGGGCAAGAAGATCGCCGCCGGCGCGCAATTCGTGCAGAGCCAGTACTGTTTCGACGTGCCGATGTTCCGCACCTACATGCAGCAAGTCCGGGATCTCGGTTTCACGGAAAAATGCTTCATCCTGTGTGGCGTCGGACCGCTGGCCTCGGCCAAGACCGCCAAATGGATCCGCTCCAACGTGCCGGGCATTCACATCCCCGATTCGATTGTCAAGCGGCTGGAGGGCGCCCAGGACCAGAAGAAGGAAGGCAAGCAGCTCTGCATCGATATCATCAATGAGGTGAAAGAGATTCCTGGCGTCTCCGGCGTCCATGTGATGGCCTATCGCCAGGAGGAATACGTCGCCGAGATCGTCGATGAATCGGGCGTGCTGAAGGGCCGCCAGCCCTGGAAACGTGAAATCCGCCGCGACGATCAACTCGTCGCCGACCGGCTCGACCACATATTGCACGACGAGATCACCGAAACCCAAGTGGATATGGTCAAGACCGCGCATTGACGACGCGGGCGGTCACCATTCGCTTGATCGAAATCAGAAACGATATAAAGAAGTCTTTATATCACGACGGAGAGACTTCATGACCCGAACGATCGTTGCCTCGGCGACACGAGAAATCATTATCGGCTTCGACCAGCCCTTCTGCGTGATCGGTGAGCGCATCAATCCAACCGGGCGCAAGAAGCTCGCGGCCGAGATGATCGCGGGCAATTTCGAGACCGTCATCAAGGACGCGCTGGAGCAGGCCGCCTGCGGCGCCACCATGCTCGACGTCAACGCCGGCGTCACCGCCGTCGACCCAAACGCGACCGAGCCCGCGCTGCTGGTGCAGACGCTGGAAATCGTGCAGGGCCTGGTCGACCTGCCGCTGTCGATCGACAGCTCGGTAACCGCCGCGATCGAGGCGGCGCTGAAAGTCGCCAAGGGCCGGCCGCTGGTCAACTCCGTCACCGGCGAGGAAGAAAAGCTCGAGGCCATCCTGCCGCTGGTCAAGAAGTATAACGTTCCCGTCGTAGCCATTTCCAACGACGAGACCGGTATTTCAATGGACCCGGACGTGCGCTTCGCCGTCGCCAAGAAGATCGTCGAGCGCTGCGCCGATTTCGGCATTCCGGCGCATGACGTGGTCGTCGATCCGCTGGTCATGCCGATCGGCGCGCTGGGCGACGCAGGCCGCCAGGTGTTCGCATTGCTGCGCCGCCTGCGCGAAGAGCTCAAGGTCAACACCACTTGCGGCCTCTCCAACATATCGTTCGGCCTGCCGCACCGCCACGGCATCAACGCTGCCTTCATTCCGATGGTGATCGGCGCCGGCATGACAAGCGCCATCATGAATCCGGTGCGGCCTCAGGAGATGGAAGCCGTGCGCGGCGCCAATGTGCTGAACGGCACCGACGAGAACTGCACCAACTGGATCAGGACCTACAAGGACTACAAGCCGGCCGAAGGCGGCCACGCGGTCGCGGCGCCCACGCAAGTCAATGCGCCGGGTGAAGGCAATGGTAACGGCGGCCGCCGGCGCGGCGGGCGTGAGGCCCGTATGGCCAGAGGATAAGCGCGCAATCGTGAACTCTCCTGCCAACATCACCGATCCGCTCGTGCTGTTCATGCCGTCCGGCAAGCGCGGGCGGTTTCCGGTCGGCACGCCGGTGCTCGATGCCGCACGCCAGCTCGGCGTCTATGTCGAGAGCGTGTGCGGCGGACGCGCCACTTGCGGGCGCTGCCAGGTCGAGGTGCAGGAAGGCAATTTCGCCAAGCATAAGATCGTCTCTTCCAACGACCACATCTCGCCCAAGGGTGCCAAGGAGGAGCGCTACGAACGCGTGCGCGGCCTTCCCGAACGCCGCCGCCTGTCCTGCTCGGCGCAGATCCTCGGCGATCTCGTCGTCGACGTGCCGCAGGACACGGTCATCAACGCGCAGACCATCCGCAAGGACGCCGACACCAGGGTCATCGCCCGCGATTCGGCAATCCACCTGTGCTACGTCGAGATCGAAGAGCCCGACATGCACAAGCCGCTAGGCGATCTCGATCGCCTGAAGATCGCGCTGATGAAGGACTGGGGACTCAAGAGCCTCGATTTCGACGTCCATCTGCTGCCGCAGGTGCAAGGCATCTTGCGCAAAGGCAACTGGACCGCGACCGCCGCCATCCACAAGGATGCGGAAAGTGAAACCGCGCGGGTCATCTCTTTGTGGCCCGGCCTCAAGAACGAGGCCTACGGGCTTGCCTGCGATATCGGCTCGACCACCATCGCCATGCATCTGGTGTCGCTGCTGTCGGGCCGCGTCGCCGCCTCGTCGGGCACGTCGAACCCGCAGATCCGCTTCGGCGAGGATCTGATGAGCCGCGTTTCCTATGTGATGATGAACCCGGACGGTCGCGAAGGCATGACGGTCGCGGTGCGCGAGGCGATCTCTGGTCTCGTCGATAAGGTTTGCATGGAAGGCAACGTCCAGCGCAACGACATCCTGGATTCCGTCTTCGTCGGCAATCCGATCATGCACCATCTGTTCCTCGGCATCGACCCGACCGAGCTCGGCGGCGCGCCCTTCGCGCTGGCCGTCTCGGGTGCCGTGCACATCAAGGCGTCGGATATCGGCCTAAAGCTCAACCAGGGCGCGCGGCTCTATATGCTGCCTTGCATCGCCGGCCATGTCGGCGCCGACGCGGCTGCAGTGACGCTGTCGGAAGGCCCGCACCGCCAGGACGAGATGATGCTGATCGTCGACGTCGGCACCAATGCCGAGATCGTGCTCGGCAATCGCCAGCGGGTCGTGGCGGCCTCCTCGCCCACCGGTCCGGCCTTTGAGGGCGCGGAAATCTCCGGCGGCCAGCGCGCCGCGCCTGGCGCCATCGAGCGCGTGCGCATCGATTCCGACACACTGGAGCCGAAATACCGCGTCATCGGCTCGGAACTGTGGTCCGACGAGCCCGGCTTCCTCGACAGCGTCCAGGCAACCGGCGTCACTGGTATCTGCGGCTCCGGCATCATCGAGGTGGTCGCCGAAATGTATCTGGCCGGCATCATCTCCGAGGATGGCGTCATCGACGGGTCGCTCGGCGCCCGGTCGCCGCGCGTTGTCACCAATGGCCGTACCTTCTCCTATGTGCTGAAGGAAGGTGAGCCGAAGATCACCATCACCCAGACCGACATACGCGCCATTCAGCTTGCCAAGGCGGCACTCTATGCCGGCACCAAGCTGTTGATGGAAAAGCAGCACACCGACCATGTCGACCGCATCCACTTCGCCGGCGCCTTCGGCTCCTTTATCGATCCGAAATACGCCATGGTGCTGGGATTGATTCCCGACTGCGATCTCGACAAGGTTTCGGCCGTGGGCAATGCCGCCGGTGCCGGCGCGCGCATGGCGCTCTTGAACCGCGGCTATCGCCGCGAGATCGAGGAAACGGTGAGCCGGATCGAGAAGATCGAAACCGCGCTGGAGTCTAAATTCCAGGAGCACTTCGTCTACGCCATGGCGCTGCCGAACAAGGTCGACCCGTTCCCGAAACTTTCGGCGGCGGTGAAACTGCCACCGCGCAAGACGGTCAGCGAAGACGGCATTGCCGGCGATGCCGCCCCACGGCGGCGTTCGCGCGAAGGCCACGCGGCCCGGCGCGGTCGGGGGTAGGATCCCGCTGGCGCAAGCTGCCCTTTCGCCCTCATTCTCGTTTGCATGCAAATGTTTCCGGATCAGCCCAAACTGAAACACACTGCCGTTCCCGTGAAATCCACCAGATACATGTGCGGCGCATTTAACCGGCATCGAACGGCAGGCAGGAAATAACTTTCAGCCGCCGGAGCACTCCAAGGGAGATGAAGATGTCGATGTTCGAAAACCTCGGCCGCTTTGGTGCGGCCATCAAGCACGCGCACAACAGGAACAAATCCGTCCGGGCCTTGAAC
>NZ_RZSU01000185.1:0-7102 GCF_003997585.1 Mesorhizobium sp. M5C.F.Cr.IN.023.01.1.1
CTCCTCGCGCGTCATAGCCCTGACCGGGCGGGACTCGCGCTCGACGATCGCCGCCTTCATGCGATCGGGGGAACCCCGCTCGAACAGGTCGCAATAGCCGTGGAAATACCGGATACGTCCATCAATGGTCAGCGCGAAGAAAATGCTTGTCACGCTGTCGGTGAGGAACTCGCGCATGGCGAACATGTCGCCGCGCATCCAGAGCGGCGGCAGGATGTCGAGCATGTAATCGTGTTCGGACCGGGCGATCTCGAACCATTCGCCGGCGAACAGCGCGCTGTCGTCGTTCTGCCAGCGATCGGGGCGCTGGGCATGACGGTCGAACAGGCGGAACATCTGACGCCGATCGGCGATGCCCTGATAGATCTTGCGGATCGAAGAGGTGGGGTTCATGAGCGGGCTCCTTTAGCCTCGTCGGGCCGGAGCGCGGCTCATCCTCTCGATGTCACCATCGTCTTCAGCCCTTCCTGACCCCTCCCCGCGGCCGCCTCTCCGTCCGGACGGGTCAAGGGCCGGCGAAGCCGGGCGCAGCTTCACCCTTGACGCGGCCGGCGGGCATGCGGCAGCCGGCCTTTCTTCTCCCTCCTTTTCTCCTTCTCCGGTTCTTTCATCGCACGCAGATCCTCGTTCCAGTCATCGGCCGCAGGGCGCAGCCGCTCGAAACCGCACCCTGCCTCCACCGCCATCCGCTCGAGCCGGCCGGCATAAATGTCGCCCTGTGCATTGTTGTCGGTGGCGGCAACAAGAAGCGCGCCCTTCCGCGCCGCAAGCCCCCGGATGGCCGCAACGCTCGCCGGTGCCCAGCCGCCGCCGGTGCTCAGATAGAGGCTATCGGGCTGCACCTCCTCGAGCGCGGCGAGGCTCATGGCATCGATCGCCGCTTCGGTGACGCAGAAGCGCGCGGCATCGTCGCGGCCGAAGCGAAACAGCACCTTTCCGCCTCCGGTGGCAAATCCCCGCCAGTTTGGCCCACGTTCCTCCCAGCCGGTGACCGCGCCGGCCTCGTCGATGTGCGCGGCCCACATGCTGCCGCGCGGGCCCTCGCGCAGCCGGTCCTGGCGGATTGCCGCGCCGATGACGGTCTCGGGGAGACGGCGCTCGTCGGTGAGATAGCGGCAGGTCATGGAGCCGCGCCATGGTTTGCGGCGGGCCTGCCAGCGCTCGGGAATCGCAAGGTCCGGTCGATTGTTGCTGGGAACTCGCGTCCAGACGGGCTCGCTGGAGACGAACCCGATCAGCTCCGCCACATGGTCGAGCGCATCCACAAAGGGGACGCCCTCGAGGTGCTCGACCAGGCGGAATACGTCTCCCTTGGCGTCCGACAGCGGATCGAACCAGCCCTTGCCATCGTGGATGACGATGATGATTTCGTCGCTGCGCCGGAACTTGACGGCGCGTTTCGTGCTCTTCTGGCGATCGACCGCGAAGCCCGCCCGCTCCAGCACCGCGGCACACGGCACACCGCTCCTGAGTTCCTCGACGTCGCTCTTTTCCATTCCACTCCCGGCGCCCATCGGGTTCCGGCCTTTCCTGTTCGGTTTCCTTCCCGCGCATCCCGCAGGACCAGACCCCACCGCCGCGAAGAGCGAAGGGGGCAAGGGCGCGGCTGGCAACTGAGGAATTCCGCAGGGGTCAATGGGATTGCCCGGCCGCGGCGCAGCCTCCCTTGCCGCCGCTCGCTCGCAAGCGGCACCACTACGGCGCATCGACGCGCCGACCGGCAGCAGCTTGATCGCGGTCGGCGCAGCCCGGCATTTCTGACGGGGCGGACCGCCAGGTCGAGGCCGGCTCAATGAGCCAGCCCGATCTGGTATGGGTCGTATTCGTGAAGAATCTCGACGTCCGCATCGCCCAGTTCGTCGCTCGGCAAGACGCCGATCACTCCGTCGACCTCGAACAGGGTGACCGGAACCATGAGGGTGCGGGCGAGGTCCAGCGCGTGGTGTTGAGCGAGAGAAAGATCGTGCGAGATTTGAGGGCCTTCCATCTTTGAGCGAGGCCAATCCCCGCTCGATGGCTCCGGTCAGTGTCGTGGTCCGGTCGCGATCACCGCGCAGGCTTTAGCCAAGCGGCCGCACGCTTGCGTAGCGGACCCCGATGAGGGTTGATCGTGGAAGATCCGGAACAGGACCAGGAAAGCCATCAGGGAAGAGCGGGGTTGGGCTTGTTCAAAGGTGGTCAGTCCCTTCCGCACGCGCGTTCTCGTCCCGTAACCGGGCGCCTTACGGCGGACGACCGAATCCCGAAGGGCTGGGAGGCAATCACCGATCGCAGACGAAAGCCCGAACTGCTCGGGATAAGCGGCATCGGTGAAATCGGGAGATTCTCCCGGACCGATATCCACCGCGGAACGGGCGCATCAAGGCGCCACACCGGGGCTGGGTTGCCGCGGTTGCGAGTGCGGAAGGCTCAGGCGAAAGGTTGAGGAAGACAACCGTCATTGACGTGTTCAGGGCGATGGCTAGATTCCGCCCGCGCGGGTGAGGATTGCCCGCCTTGCCAGGATAAAGGATCAGACGCGTGGCTACAGGTACGGTGAAGTGGTTTAATGCGACAAAAGGCTTTGGGTTCATCCAACCGGACGCCGGCGGAGCGGACGTTTTCGTTCATATATCCGCCGTTGAACGGGCCGGGTTGAAGGGCCTCGCCGATGGCCAGAAGGTCAGCTATGAGATCGAGCAGGACCGGCGCACTGGCAAATCGTCTGCTGGCAGTCTCCGGGCGATCTGAATTGCTCAAAGGCCGCACACATTTTGAAGCCGGCCTTTGCAAAATCTCCTCCGCGCCGGTAGGTGGCTGACTATCCAGGCCGGCGCCAGCCCCGGGGGCGCGATCCCGAGGCGCTAACACGCTGGCCGCAAGTGAGCTTGATGAACGCCAGCGCCAAGGTCATCGCCGCCGCGCGTACCGGGGTGAACCGAGGGCGTATGTTTGCAGTGCAGCAGAGTTTTTGTGCGTTGCAATATCCGACGCAATCGCTATCATGGGTTGGTCGGCCATCTCCTCCTCCCAGATGCGATGCCGGCATGAACGCGGTGCACTTCGTCCCGCGCCGCTTTCGAATCGAGCCCGCTGCCACCTCCTCCCGGCAGCGGGCTTTTTCTTTCTGGTCCGGTTTCGCGGCCATGGTTCGCGGAGTGCGAGCGGAGAGAGCCGGCTGGAAATCGAACCGGCGTGCTGAGCAAATGCTCGATACTAAAAATCGGTCAGAAAACGCAGCTGGCGGGATGCCGTCGTGCCGACTTTGCATTCTGTCTTGCCGCTGTGACGTTTGCACCTCAGGATCGGCGTTGACGACATCCTTTCCCGCGTGAGGTGCGCGACCGGGAAGGGCAGCGGGCCATGGCCAAGGCTGGAGACACGATGAAGGCGGCACAGACCGTCGCGCTCTCCAAGAGAGACTATTCTCCAGAGGGATCATCATCATCGACGCGGCGGTCGGGAGGCCCGCCGGCCGAAACAGGGCGATGGCATTGATGCGGTCAGGAGACAGAGGGCACAGTCCGGGCCAGGCACCGGCACGGATGACTTCCCAAAAGTGGCGGGCCGGCCCCGGAGTCGAGCCGCCATCGCGAGATTTTCGCGGCCGTGGAGGCTTCGCCGTCTGCTGTCCGCAGGGCGACGCGCGCAGCAGATAAACGCTCACGAATGGACCCCGTGTTTTCGAGGTGGCGGTTCAGGATCACCGAGCCGCCGGCGGTCATGAGAGGGAGGAATTACCGCACCGTAGGCGCTCCTTTGCCACGGCCTGGAGTTCCGGTTGACAGACAACCCCGATCTCCCGCTACAGACGGCGGTTCAGCGACCGGCGTTGATGGTTGCGCTCAAAGCGGCGCAACCAGATACCGGGGAGTGAAGAGACGCTGTACGGCTCCGTGGCCCCATCAGCGCAAGCGCTTCTTCATGCGCTCGATCTGCTCGGGCCTGCCCTCGAAGACATAGCCGTCGCGCGTCTTCTTCATCCGCACGCCAGGACCGGCAGCCTTCTTCAGACTGTCTTCGATGTGCTTTTCCATATTGCGCGCCAGCTCGCGCTGAAGCTGACTGGACGTGCCTTTGCGGCCATTGAAGCGCATTTCGATACCGGCCATCGCGTTCTCCTTTCGTGTCAGCCCTTCGGCGGGAAGGGGTCGTTGCCATAGGTGTTGCGCTCGCGGATACGGCCATTCTCGCCGTGAATGAACATCTCGGAGCCCTGATTGCGTGCGAGTTCCCGGGCTGCACCGATGGCTACGCGCTGCGTGGAGTGGACGGACGTGGCTTTCTGATTGCCAGCGCCCTTTACGGCCCAGCCGCCCGAATGCGGTACAACATGCTGATTTCTCTTGGACATTTCAAACCTCATATATCGTTTCCGGTTGACAGAATCGCCAACCTTGTGTTTACATATACTGAAACAAATGTGGATTATCAACCACTCAAAATCGGGAGAAGCAACCATGTTCGGACAAAGGCTACGACTGGCGAGAAAGAAGGCTGGCCTGTCGATGCAGGCCCTTGCAGACCGCGTTTCCCCGAAGGTCAGCGCGCAGGCGATCAGCAAGTACGAAGCCGACAAGATGATGCCGTCGTCGGCCGTTCTGGTCGGCCTCGGCAAAGCCCTTGGCGTGTCTCTCGATTTCCTCATGGGCGGGCAGGTCGAGGCGCTCCGCGGAATCGAGTTTCGCAAGCACTCGGGGACCTCGGCCCAAGATCGGGCCCAAGCCGAAGCGATCGTCACCGAAAAGCTAGAAGACTATCTGGCTATCGAGGACATCCTCGAATTGGCTCCGCCAGACGATCCCTTCGGCGATCTCGTGACCGATCATGTCCAACGCTTCGAGGTGGTGGATGAGATAGCGAGAGAATTGCGCCGCCGATGGGCTCTGGGGATCGATCCGATCCCGAGCATGACCGCACTGCTCGAAGACAAGGGGATCAAGGTGATCGAGGCGGACCTGCCGGAACGCTTCGATGGTCTTGCCTGCGACGTAGAACGGGGTGGCGGCAAGCCGGAGGCGCAAGTCGTTGTCGTGTCCAGCCGGACCAATATCGAGCGCAAGCGATTCAATCTCGCCCATGAACTGGCGCACCGTGTCATCCGTGCGACCGGCAATCCCGATATCGGCCTCGAAAAAGCGATGAACCGCTTCGCGGGCGCGTTTCTGGTGCCGACCGAACATCTGGTCGATGAAGTCGGTGCACATCGCCACGGCATGACCTATCACGAGCTCATGCGCCTGAAACGCCTCTACGGGGTTTCGGCGGCGGCGATGCTGATGCGGCTCGGGCAGGTCGGCATCCTGCCACAATCCGTGATCGAATATGCTTTCCGCACCTATGCGCGGTCATGGCGCGCGCAGGAGCCGGAACCGATCCGCGACCACGAAGGCTTTGCCGCCTTCGAGAGGCCGCAGCGTTTTGAGCGTCTGGTCTGGCGGGCACTCGGCGAGGAACTCATCTCACCGGTTCGCGCAGCACAGCTTCTGCGCCTGCCGCTCTCTACCGTTGAGCGGGAAATTCGGGGGCCGCGTGAGCAGTGACCTGTGTCGTCGTCAATGATGCATCCTGTCTCATCGACCTTCGCAAGGGCAGCTTGCTGCATGTTCTGTGCCGTCTGCCCTACCGCTTTGTTGTGCCTTTGCCGATCAGGGAATCCGAACTGCTCGACTTCACTCCCCAGGAATGGGCGCTGCTCGATGATGGCGGCATGGAAACTTTCGATCTGCCGCCTGAGCGCATGGGGAATGTGTTCGCGCTGAAGCGCCAGCACGGCCGCCTGTCGGCCAATGACTGCTTTTGCCTCGTCACCACGCAATATCACGAGGACGGCATCCTCCTGACCGGTGACGGCCTGCTCCGCACGGTCGCGGCGGCGGCGGGGCTTCGGGTTCATGGTGTCCTGTGGATTGTCGATGAACTCAAGGCTGCCAATGCCTGCGACGACACGCTCCTCATCACGGCTCTGGAAGTCTGGAAAGCGGACCGGGCGGTTTTCCTTCCCGACAATCTCATCGATCAGCGGCTCCGCCGTCTTCGGTAGGCGGACCCAGGCATATCGAGTCCTCACTGCACAGGTCGGGCTCGAAGGTGAGCCCGCCATGGTCGACAAGAGACCGAACTTCGTGGGACTATGTCCAGTTAATGATAGGATCATCCGATGGCTGACATTTCGGAGAACGCTCCAGCCAGATTGCCCGACCGGCTCTCGGTCGAGAACGCCTTGGCCGCCCTTCCGCCCGGCGCCGACGAGGCAGCACTTGCGGCGGCGTTGACGAAGAGATTTCCAGGCTTCTCGTTCTCCGCCACCAGCATCGACGACGTCTATTGGCGCGACGTGCGCTCAGTGCTCGCTCCGGATGGCAGCCGCGTCGCGGAGTTGCGGCCATGGATGACCGAGGCGCTGGCCAAGTGTGGTGGCGACGTGAAAGCGCTCTGGACGAGGTTGCGGGACAGTGATCTCCAGATTTCGGAATGGCATGGCAACAGCGCCTTCGCCTTTGCGCCAACAGGGCCGGGCGCTGCCGACTATGTACAGATTTCGCTTGGCCGCGAGGTCGAATGGCGCGCCGGGGCGATCGTGGATCCGACATCGCCGCCCTGGAGCGAGGATGATCTGCTCGATCCCGCATGGATCAAGCACGGTGAGATGGCCGACGAGAACATGCTGGCCGGTCCACTCTACCGTTTGCTCGGACGGGCCAGCAGCGGCGTGGTGCATGTCCGCAGCTTTCTCGCGCGGTGTGCCCGCATCGAACGCGACAAGCGCGAAGCGCGCCGCGCGGAGATGCAGCGGCGCGTTCTGGTCAGCTCCGACGGCAGAGAAACGCCCTTTCTGGAATTGCAGCCCAACTGGTTCGATTTCGTGCCGCGCGAAGTGCGCTTCTTCCAGGATTGGGAAGAATCGAGCGCCCGGACGCAGCGCGTCTATGAACATTGGGCTCTCGACATCAATGACTACGAACATCACGGCCAGCGGGAAATCGGATTCATCACCCGGCCGCTGCGCCGGCCTGCCGCGACGCTTGCTGCGGACAACTCCTCCGTGCACATCCTCATGGATCGTATCGAAGCGATCGACCGTGAGGTCGGGCTCCCGTTCGGATGGTTCTTCCTTATGACC
>NZ_RZSU01000186.1:0-6990 GCF_003997585.1 Mesorhizobium sp. M5C.F.Cr.IN.023.01.1.1
TTCCGACAGGGCGGCGATCACGCTTTTCAGCTCCGCCCAGCGGCGGATGACCGTTTCGGCGCCGGCCTCGGTCAGCGCGTCGGCATGCCCGGGATAGCTGTGCGCCGCTCCGGTGAAGCCGATCACACGCATGCCGGCTGTCCTGGCGCCGGTCACGCCGTGCACGGAATCCTCGATGACGAAGGTGTTCGCCGGGTCGGCCTTGAGCTTTTCCGCGGCAAAGAGAAACACGTCGGGCGCCGGCTTGGATTTTCCGCTCGGCGTTTCCAGCGAGGAAAAAATGTGCCCAGTGAAAAACGGCAGCAGACGCACCTTCTCCAACATGAATTCGATCCGCTCGGTGCGCGAATTCGAGCAGATGCAGCGCGGTGCTGTCACCGCGGCGACCGCCTCGTGCACCCCGTCGATGGCGCGCACGTCGCTGCGCAGCCGGCGGTCGACCAGCTCTTCGGCGCGGTCGATCAGCGCGGCCTGGAACGGGACGCGGGATTTTTCCTCGACCCGCATCATGATGTCCTTGAAGGTCAGCCCGGCATAGGTTTCGGAAAGCTCCTCGGCCGATATCTCGTAACCGGCCGACGTCAAAAGCTCGGCTTCGATGCGTGCGGCGATGATTTCGGAATCGACGAGCACGCCGTCGCAATCGAAGATGACAAGGTCTGGCTGGGGCATAGCGATCCGGAAAGCGGGAGGGAGGAGGCTGGGACGGTTCAGGCGGCGCGGCATACACCAACGGGCCCGGCTTCGCAAATTACCCGTGGTCCGCACCCTCGGCCTTCACCGAATATTTACGCTAATCGGTAACCATAACGGGGTGTAAACAGTAACGCGTTCTTTGGGTGTCACAATGTCTGCCGTGCGTCTTCTCGACGAGCTTTCCCACGCTCCCCAGCAATCTGAATGGCTGGATACGATCCTGAAGGGCGATTGCGTCGCCGCGCTCGACCGGCTGCCGGAAAAATCCATCGACGTGATCTTTGCCGATCCGCCCTACAATCTGCAGCTCGACGGCGATCTGCACCGGCCCGACCAGTCCAAGGTCGATGCCGTCGACGACGACTGGGACCAGTTTGCGAGTTTTGAGGTCTACGATGCCTTCACCCGGGCCTGGCTGCTGGCGGCGCGCCGCGTGCTGAAGCCCAACGGCACCATCTGGGTCATCGGCTCCTATCACAACATTTTCAGGGTCGGCGCCAAGATGCAGGATCTGGGGTTCTGGATCCTCAACGATGTCGTGTGGCGCAAGACCAATCCGATGCCGAATTTCCGTGGCCGCCGCTTCCAGAACGCCCATGAGACGATGATCTGGGCCTCGCGCGACCAGAAGGGCAAGGGCTACACCTTCAACTACGAAGCGCTGAAGGCGTCGAACGATGACATCCAGATGCGTTCCGACTGGCTGTTTCCGATCTGCACCGGCAGCGAGCGCCTCAAGAACGAAAATGGTGACAAACTGCATCCGACGCAGAAGCCCGAGGCGCTGCTCGCCCGCATTATGATGGCCTCGACCAAGCCCGGCGATATCGTGCTAGATCCTTTCTTCGGCTCCGGCACCACCGGCGCGGTGGCCAAGCGCCTCGGCCGCCATTTCGTCGGCATCGAGCGCGAGCAGGCTTATATCGACGCCGCCAACGAGCGCATCGATGCAGTCCGACCGCTGGATCGGGCTGATCTTACCGTACTTACCGGCAAGCGCGCGGAGCCGCGCGTTGCGTTCGTCAGCCTCATCGACACCGGGCTGATGGTGCCGGGAGCCACACTCTATGACGCCAGGAAGCGCTGGGCAGCCAGGGTGCGCGCCGACGGCACGGTGGCGGTCGGCGACAGCGCCGGATCGATCCACAAGATCGGCGCGGAGGTTCAGGGGCTGGATGCTTGCAACGGCTGGACCTTCTGGCACTATGAGCGCAGCGGCGGCCTGACTCCGATCGACGAGCTTCGCCGCATCGCCCGTCTCGGCATTGAGCGGGCAGGGGCCTGACGAACGGATCCTATGTGTCTGCCATGTTAAGCGGATTATCAATCGGCCTGTCGAAGCGATTCAAATCACACTCTGACCCCCAGCCCTCTGAGGTCCGCCTCGAGCGTCTTTGCGTCAGTGAACAGCACCGACTGCCAGCCTGCCGCCTTGGCGCCGTCGACATTCTTCTGGCTGTCGTCGATGAACAGCGTGGCCGCGGGCTCGAGGCCGAACGCGGTCACATGATGCTCGTAAATGCCGCGATCCGGCTTGATCATGCCGATCTCGCCCGAAATGGTCACACCGCGCGGACGGTTGAGAAAGTCGAAACGCTGCCGGGCTTCAGCCAGCGTGTCGGCGGCGAAATTGGTCAACATGGTGACGTCGTGGCCGCTCTCGATCAGCTTCTCCATGATCTGGACGCTGTCGTCATAAGCGTGCGGCACCATCTCGTGCCAGAGGCGACGGAAGTTGCGGATGTTGTCGGCGTGGTCCGGGTGTTCGGCGATCAGCAGCGCTTCGGCCTCTTCCCAGGTCCGGCCGCGGTCCTGCTCGATGTTCCAGTCATGCGTGCAGACATTGTCGAAGAACCATTTCCGCTCTTCGGCGTCGGGGATCAAGCGGCTGAAGGGCAAGTTCGGATCGTAGTGGATCAGCACTCTGCCGATGTCGAAGACGATGTGGCGGATTTCGGTCATTCTTGTCCTCGTTCAATGCAATTCAATGTGGGGCGATATGGGCGATTTAATGTGCGCGCTGCTTCTTCGTCGCGCCCGGTATCGCCGCTTCGATTACCTTTTTCATGACGGTGGGCAGCGCCTCGCCAGAAATTTCATGGGCCAGCGACCAGAAGTGCCCCGCAGGGGCAGCGCCATCGGTCACCGCTTTGAAGACGTCGAGTTCGAGCGCGAAATGGGTGAAGACATGGCCAATCCGGCCGGCCGGCCGCCAGTTGCCGGGGAAGGGCGCTGCCGCGTCCGTGATGGCGCCGTCGATCCGCGCGGTCCAGCCGGTCGTCGGTACTTCGGTCATGCCGCCGAGCAAGCCTTTATCCGCACGTTTGCGCAAAAGAATGGCGCCATCGTCACGTACGGCAACGAAGGCAGCCCCGCGCCGCAACGGTTTCTCGCTCTTCGGCAGGCGGACAGGAAAGCGCTCGGGATCGCTTGAAACAGTGGCGCTGCAATCCTCTCGCAGCGGGCACAGCATGCAACGCGGCCGGCGCGGCGTGCAGATCGTCGCGCCGAGATCCATCATCGCCTGGGCGAAATCGCCCGGTCTGGTCGCTGGAACCATGCGCTCGACATAGGCGCGTATGTCTCCCTTGGCTTCGCTCAGCGGCGTGGCGATCGAAAACAGCCGGGAAACGACCCGCTCGACATTGCCGTCGACGACCGCGGCGGGCTGGTCGAAGGCGATCGCCGCGATCGCCGCCGCCGTGTAGGCGCCGATGCCGGGCAGCTCTCTCAAGCCGGCTTGCGTATCCGGAAACCTGCCGCCTTGCCGTGCGACGAGATCGGCGCAGGCCTTTAGATTGCGCGCGCGGGAATAATAGCCAAGCCCGGCCCAGGCCTTCATGACATCCGCGGCCTGTGCCGCGGCCAGTGCATCGACATCAGGCCATTTCTCGAGAAAGGCCCGGAAATAGGATTTTACCGCTTCGACCGTGGTCTGCTGCAGCATGACTTCGGAAAGCCAGACGCGGTATGGATCGGGCCGTATGCCGCTTGCCAACTCGCGCGGCGCAACGCGCCACGGCAAGTCGCGGTGATGCGCGTCGTACCAGGCGAGCAGGCGGGACGCGATCTCGCCGCTTTCTCCAGACGCGGCTCTGCCGCTGTCTCCGGATGCGGTCTTGCGGGTCTGGTCGTGCAGTGCCATTGATCGAGGACTGGCCTAACCGATGCGTGGTGAAGGTCGTGACTGGAGAACGCACATGGCAGGGAAAAGGCCCTTCGGCAATCCCGTTCCGGTGAGTGATCTCGCAACCCAGATTCTCGATCCGGTGTTGCGGAAGCGGGCCGGCATGTCGATCGGGCTCGTCCAGTCCTGGGAGGAGATTGCCGGGCCGCGGCTCGCCAGCCGTTCGCGCCCTGAAAAGATCCAGTGGCCGCGCCGCATGCATGAAGATGATCCGTTCGAGCCGGCGGTTCTGGTCATCGCCTGCGAAGGCATGGCCGCGCTCCATCTGCAGCACGAGACCGGCGAGATCATTAACAGGGTCAACGCCTTCCTCGGCTTCAACGCTATCGGCCGGATCAGAATCGTGCAAAAGCCGGTGACGGCGGACAAAGGGCGGCCTAAACCAAGCTTTCGGCCGCTGACCGCGGCCGAGAAGGTGAAGTTGTCAGGCACTGTCGGAATGATCGAGGATGACGGGCTGCGCGCTTCGCTGGAGCGGCTCGGCGCCACCATTCTCGGTCAAAAGAAAGTATAATCTCGCGCTTTCGTGATCGCGCACACAAGATTTGGCGATTGGAATGGGGACGGCGATGCCTTAATTCGCGCCAACTCTCGCCTTCTCTAGTCTTTGCATTGCAAAATCCAACCATTGTCAGGTGATTCGTATGACTCGTCTTTTGTCCCGCAGGATCCTCCTGTCGTCGCTGGCCGCCATTCCGGCGGTGGCACTGCTCGCCGCCTGCAGCGACTCGGGTGAGAAGGCCGTGGCGCAGGATGCAAAGCCTGCGGCTCCCGCCGATGCGATGAAGCCGGCCACTCCTGCCGCGGCCAAGGCGCCTGAGGCCCAGGGCACGGTGGACATGGCGGCTCTGCTGAAACCCGGCGCACTGCCCGACGAGCAACTGGGCAAGGACGACGCGAAGGTCACCATTGTCGAATATGCCTCGATGACCTGCCCGCACTGCGCGCATTTCCACGAAACCACCCTGCCTGAGCTGAAGACGAAATATATCGACACAGGCAAGGCCCGCCTTATCTTGCGCGAATTTCCGTTCGACCCCAGCGCCGAGGCCGGTTTCATGCTGGCACGCTGCTCCAAGGACAATTATTTCCCGATGGTGGACGTTCTGTTCAGGCAGCAGGCGAACTGGGCAGGTGTTGCCAATACCAAGGACGCCCTGCTGCAAATCTCCAAGATGGCCGGTTTTACACAGGAGTCGTTCGAGGCCTGCTTGACGGACCAGAAACTTCTGGACGATGTGAGATCGGTCCAAAAGCGCGGCGCCGATGAATTCAAGGTCGACTCGACGCCGACCTTCTTTATCAACGGGAAGACCTACAAGGGGGCGCTGTCGATTGAGGAAATCTCGGCCATTATCGACCCTCTGCTCTGACGTTTCGGCAGCGCCGAAGCGGCTGCGCTTCGGCGTGCGCTACTTTTTGTTGTGCCGCGGATTCTGTTCGCAAAACCGCGGAACGCTTTTGCGGAACTTGGCTATGGGGCGGCGCGAATGAAGTTCTCGCGCCTTCGCCTGCTCGGTTTCAAGTCCTTCGTTGAACCCGGCGAGTTCGTCATCGAACGCGGCCTGACCGGCATCGTCGGGCCGAACGGCTGCGGCAAGTCGAATCTTGTCGAAGCGCTGCGCTGGGTGATGGGCGAAAGCTCGTACAAGAACATGCGCGCGTCCGGCATGGACGACGTCATCTTTTCCGGTTCGGGAACGCGTCCTGCCCGCAACACCGCCGAAGTCACGCTTTTCCTCGACAACAGCGACCGTAGCGCGCCCTCCGCCTTCAACGACGCAGACGAACTGCAGGTTTCGCGCCGAATCGAGCGCGAGGCGGGTTCGCTCTACCGTATCAACGGCAAGGAAGCCCGCGCCAAGGACGTGCAACTGCTTTTCGCCGACCAGTCGACCGGCGCGCGCTCGCCCTCGATGGTCGGGCAAGGCCGCATCGGCGAGCTGATCCAGGCAAAGCCGCAGGCGCGCCGCGCGCTGCTGGAAGAGGCGGCCGGAATTTCGGGTCTGCACACACGCCGCCACGAGGCGGAACTGCGTCTGAAGGCGGCCGAACAGAATCTGGAACGGCTGGACGACGTCGTCGGCGAGCTGGAAAGCCAGATCGAAAGCCTGAAGCGCCAGGCCCGCCAGGCCTCGCGCTTCAAGAACCTGTCGGCCGACATCCGCAAGGCTGAAGCGACGCTGCTGCATCTGCGCTGGACGTTGGCCAAAACACAAGAAGGCGAGGCGCGCTCGGCGCTGGCGATTGCTACGGCACTGGTTGGCGACCGCGCCGCCGCCCAGATGGCTGCCGCCAGGGAGCAAGGGATCGGCGCGCATCGGTTGCCGGAACTGCGCGATGCGGAAGCCGCCGCAGCTGCCGCCTTCCAGCGCCTGTCGATCGCCAAGACGCAGATCGAAGAGGAAGCGGGCCGCATCCGCGCCCGCCAAGCGGAACTCGACCGCCGGCTCCAGCAGCTCGACGGCGACATCACCCGCGAGGAGCGGATGGTCCGCGACAATGCGGATATTCTTGAGCGCCTCGCCGCCGAAGAAGCCGTGCTCAACACTGAGAACGCCGGCGCCGCCGACCGTGAGGCCAGCACCCGCGCGGCGGTCGAACAGGCGGCGTCGACGCTTGCCGCCAGTGAAGCCAAACTCGCCGGGCTGACGGCCGAACGGGCGGAGGCCGCCGCCTCCCGCAACCAGATCGAACGAACGCTGCGCGACACCGCTGAGCGCCGCGACCGTTTCGCCCGCCAGCTCGCCGATGTCGACCGGGAATTGTCCGATATCGCCTCCAGGGTCGCCGGCCTGCCCGATCCCGCCGAGAAGCAGGTTCTGGTCGAACAGGCCGTGGCGCTGCTCGAGGAGACCGAAGCCGCGGCGATTGCCGCCGAACAGGCTGTCGCCGAAGAGCGCGCGGCGGAAAGTGCCGCCCGCCCGCCCGTTCAGGATGCAAAGGCCGAGCTGGCGCGGATCGAAACCGAGGCCCGCACGCTGGCCAAGATCCTGAATGCCGCGAGCGGCGACCTCTTCCCCTCCGTCCTAGAGCAGATCAGCGTCGAACGCGGCTATGAGACGGCGCTGGGCGCCGCCCTTGGCGAGGATCTCGATGTGCCGCTC